>NZ_DGVO01000002.1:15810-17070 GCF_002394995.1 Bifidobacterium sp. UBA4282 | reverse complement strand
CCTGGTCGCCCGCGCCCTGCGCCTCATAGCGTTCCTCGCGGCTGGCGGTCGATTCGCGTTCGCGATTCAGCCGTTCCACACCCTGGTTGATCTCCGCGCTCTGTTCGGTCAGGGATACCAACACGCCGCATGAGTCGGCGTCCAATCCGATCCGGGAGCTGGTGTACCCGATGTCGCGCACGGTGGAGCGCACGATGCTCTGGATGTCGCTGTAGCCCTCGCTGGTGACCTCACCGAACACGAAGAACTGTCCGGTGGTGGCCGATGTCTCCACGGCCACGTGCGAGTGCGGATCCTGGCGCAGCATGTCATCCAGGATCGCATCCGAAATCTGGTCGCAGACCTTGTCGGGGTGGCCCTCGGTCACCGACTCCGCCGTGATCAGTCGTGGTTCATTCATCCGTAAGCTCCTTCTGACAGTCATGGGCAAGCCCTCCTCAGCCCAACTCCGAAAGGGCCCGCCACCGACCATCCGCCTCATACGCAACGTCCCGGCCGGCCCCGTGTGCTGCACGGTTCCCGGTCGGGACGCACTCATGGCCGTGAGCGGTTCCGGCATCAAGCCTCGGACACGTCCGCCGACGATGTACCGGCTCAGTTGCCTTCGCTCAGATCGTCCTCGCCGAGCGTCTCCTCGAGCAGACCGCTGTCGATCTCACGGAACGCGATGGACAGCGGCTTCTCCTGGTTCTGGTATTCGACCAGCGGGCCGACGTTCTGCAGCAGGCCCTCGTTGAGCTGGGTGAAGTACGAGTTGATCTGACGGGCGCGCTTGGCCGCGAAGATGGCGAGCGCGTACTTGGAGTCAGCATACTCCATCAGATCGTCGATGGGCGGATCCGCCAGACCCTGCGGGGTGGGATCGGTACCGAAAGCCATATGATGTTCTCCCATGCTTGAGAATACGTATTCCAACCGTGCAAGTATACCCCACTGCCCCGATATCCTGCCTCGTTCCACGATGTGACCAGCGGCGGGCCGCGGCGGGCCGTTCTCGACTTGAATGGTCGGTATGGAAATGCGTTCTGAAAAACTCATGAAGGACCGCACCTTTGCGGGTGCGCGCGCCCTGTACCGCGCCGCCGGCGTCGACGCCAAGGATTTCGGCAAGCCGATCGTCGCCATTGCCAACTCGTTCACCGAATTCGTGCCCGGCCATGTGCATCTGCAGCAGGTGGGCCGCATCGTCTCCGAGGCCGTCAAGGCCGCCGGCGGCATCCCGCGCGAGTTCAACGCCATCGCCATCGACGACGGCATCGC
>NZ_DGVO01000002.1:9154-15650 GCF_002394995.1 Bifidobacterium sp. UBA4282 | reverse complement strand
GCATCTCGAACTGCGACAAGGTGACCCCGGGCATGCTGATGGCCGCGCTGCGCCTGAACATCCCGACGATCTTCGTCTCCGGCGGCCCGATGGAGGCCGGCACCACCGTGCTGCCCGACGGCACCGTCAAGAAGAACACCGACCTGATCGACGTGATGTACGCCACGGCGGACGACAACGTCTCCGAGGAGGATCTGCTGGCCTACGAACGGACCGTGTGCCCGACCTGCGGCTCCTGCGCCGGCATGTTCACGGCGAACTCGATGAACTGCCTGACCGAGGCGATGGGTCTGGCCCTGCCCGGCAATGGCACCACGCTCGCCTCGCACGCGTACCGTAAGCAGCTGTTCGAGAAGGCCGGCCGCGTGATTGTGGACCTGGCCAACCGCTACTACCATGAGGATGACGCCTCGGTGCTGCCGCGCTCGATCGCCACCAAGCACGCGTTCGAGAACGCGATGACGATGGACGTGGCCATGGGCGGCTCGACCAACACCGTGCTGCATATCTTGGCCGCCGCGCAGTCCGCCGACGTGGACTTCACGCTGGACGACATCGAGCGCATCAGCCACACCGTGCCGTGCATCTGCAAGGCCAGCCCGTCCGGCGAGTGGGAGATCTCCGATGTGCACCGCGCCGGCGGCATCACCGGCATCCTGGGCGAGCTCGACCGGGCCGGCAAGCTGCACCGCGACGTGCATTCGGTGGACTACCCCTCGCTGGAGGCCAAGCTGGATGCCTGGGATATCATGCGGCCCACCTGCACCGACGAGGCCAAGCAGCTGTTCCACGCCGCCCCAGGGCATATCGTGTCCCCCGAGCCGTTCACGCACGAGACGCTGTTCGACTCGTTGGATACCGACCGCGTCAACGGCGCAATCCATGACATCGATCACCCCGCCGTGACCGAGGGCGGCCTAGCCGTGCTGCGCGGCAACCTGGCACCCGACGGCTGCGTGGTCAAGACCGCGGGCGTGCCCAAGGAGATCTGGAAGTTCCATGGTCCGGCGTTGGTTGTGGAATCCCAGGAGCAAGCCATCGAGGTCATCCTCAATGACACGCTGAAGCCCGGTCAGGCGCTGATCATCCGCTATGAGGGCCCGAAGGGCGGCCCGGGCATGCAGGAGATGCTGTATCCGACCTCGTTCGTCAAGGGCAAGGGCATCGGCAAGGAGGTGGCGCTGATCACCGACGGCCGTTACTCCGGCGGCTCCTCCGGCCTGTCGATCGGCCATGTGGCCCCTGAGGCGGCGAACAAGGGTCCGATCGCGCTGGTCCGCAACGGCGACATGATCGACATCGACATCCCCGCCCGTACGATCAACGTGGAGCTGAGCGACGAGGAGCTGAACACCCGCCGCGCCGAGATCGAGGCCGGCGACGGGTATGTGGCGCACCGCGACCGTCAGGTCTCGCAGGCGCTCAAGGCGTACGCCGCGTTCGCCCGTTCGGCGGACAAGGGCGCCACGCGCGATCCCGAGCTGATCAACAAGCTCAGCGGTCTGGCCTGAGCGGTCAAAACCGAGCACCCGCTGAACCACAACGCCGGTTCCCGGTTTTGATAACAGATTGGGGCAGACGGAGTCATTGACACTCCGTCTGCCCCAATCTGTTATGCAACACTCCGTGCCCCATCTGTTTACCGGACAGCGCCGCTCGCGGTATGCCGCAGCAACCGATGGAACCGGGCGGATTCGTTACTCAGTCCAAGCCGTATTCATGTGCAATGACGGACCACAGCTCACCGGCGGCGCGGTCGACGTCGTCATTGACGATGACGACGTCGAATTCGGATTCGGCGGCCAGTTCCACACGCGCGGTCTCCAGTCGCCGATTGCGCTGCTCCTCCGTCTCAGTGCCACGGCCGATCAGCCTGCGGACCAGTTCGTCGAAGCTGGGCGGCGCCAGAAACACCGTCACGACCTCCATGCCGAGCTCCGCGGCACGTTCCTTGACACGGCGGGCCCCCTGCAGATCAATCTCCAGAATCGTGGGCACATTGGCGGCCAGATGATCCAGAACCGGCTGCAGCGGCGTACCGTAATGCGCCATGCCATGCACCACGGCGGTCTCCAGGAACCGGCCGGCCCGTTCCTCGGCGAGGAATTCCCCTTCGGAGACAAAATGGTAGTTCACGCCGTCCACCTCGCCCGGACGCGGGGCGCGGGTGGTGGCCGACACCGACAGCCAGATCTCCGGATGATCGGCGCGCAGCTTGGCCTCCACCGTGCCCTTGCCCACGCCGGCCGGGCCGGTGAGCACGATAAGGCGACCAGTGCGCGGTCCCGCCTCAGACAGGTTGTTCATGTCGTTCACTCGGCGTCATCCTCCGTTTCGTCGGCCTCTTCCTGCGTGGCTTCCATCAGCGCCTGGCGCACATCCAACGCGATGGCCTCGGTGGCCTGCGACAGCGAGGCGATGTCCGGACCATGCGCCGCGATGAACCGGGACACGGTGACCAGCACATTGCCCTTGGTGCCCTTGAACACGGTGCGCAGATCCTTGGCCTCGGCACCCTGCCAGCCATAGCCGGGAGACAGGATCGGGCCGGTGAATTTCGCCGGATCCACGCCGCTGTCATCGATCCACTGGCCGATGGTGGCGCCGATGATCAGGCCGACCGACCCCATGCCGTTGATGCCCTTGTTGAACTTCTGCGCGGTGCTGGCGATGCCGTAGGCCACGGTCTTGCCCTTGTACTCGCCGCTCTGGCGGATGGCGGTCTGCATGCTCGCGCCCTCCTGGTTCGAGGTCAGCGAGGCCACGAACACGCCGCGGCTGTTGTTCAGGGCGTCGTTGATCACGCCCTGCAGCGAGCGTGCGCCGTAGTACGGCAGCAGGGTGATGGCGTCGGCGAGCATCGGCGCACCCGGCTTGAAATAGGCGTCGGCGATGGCCGAGATCGTGGTGGGCAGGCCGCCGTGCAGGCAGTCCACGATGGTGATGATCTCCATCTGGCGGGCCGCATACAGCACACGTTCGAGCGCGGCGAATCCCTTGGACCCGTACCGTTCGAACATCGGCACCTGGAACTTGACCGCGGCGGCGCGTCCGTTCGCGGCCTGCAGCATGCGCATCGCGAATAGTTCGGCGCCGTCGGCGTCCACGTTGTACCCCCAGTCGGTGAGGAGTTTCCGGTGCGGGTCGATGCCCACACACAATGGACCATACTTGTCCATGGAATTCTTCAAGCGCAGACCGAAATCGGACCTGCGCATCTGAATCTCTTCACTGCTGACGGTCTCGGCCATCGTCATCACGACCTTTCCAAGTCGAACAACTGCTGAGCATGCTCCTGGATGCTCATGATCTGATAGTCGTTGCGCTTCACCGCCTCAATCGCCATCAGCACGGCCGAGAACTCGGTCATGGTGGTGAACTGCGGCAAGTCGGCGGCAATCGCCGCGGCGCGGATCGAATAGCCATCCGACCGCGATCCGCGCGAGTTCGGCGTGTTGAGCACCATGTCGATCTTGCCCTCCTCGATGAGCTCGACGACGTTCTTGCCCACGCTGCCTTCGGCGTGCTTGATCTCCACTTGGGCGTCGGCGGAGGTGTCCACACGAGCGGTGATCTTGTCCACGATCTTCGATTCGATGCCGTACCGGCGCAGCACCGAGGCGGTGCCTTCGGTGGCCCACAGCGTGAAGCCGAGCTCCACCAGGCGCACGGCCATCAACGGCAGCTGGCGCTTGTCGGAATCGTTGACCGAGATGAACACGTTGCCGCTGGTCGGCAGGCCACCGTCGTAGGCGGCCAGCTGGCTCTTGGCGAACGCGTGCGGGAAGTCGCGGTCGAAGCCCATGACCTCGCCGGTGGAACGCATCTCGGGGCCGAGCAGGATGTCCACGGTCTTGCCCACCGGGGTGCGGAAGCGCTTGAACGGCAGCACCGACTCCTTGACCGCCACCTGCTGGCCGACATGCATGACGCCGCCGTCGCCCTCGGGCAGCAGCAGCCCGTTGACGCGCTGCTGGGCGATGGTCTCACCGGCCATGATGCGGGCCGCGGCCTTGGCCAGGGCCACACCGGTGGCCTTGGAGGCGAACGGCACGGTGCGCGAGGCGCGCGGGTTGGCCTCGATGACATACAGCGTGTTGGCCATGAACGCGTACTGCACGTTGATCAGGCCCTGCACGCCGCAACCCTTGGCGATGGCGTAGGTGCCCTCGCGCAGACGGCGGATCTGGTCGTCGGACAGCGTGGACGGCGGCAGGGTGCAGGCCGCGTCGCCCGAATGGACGCCGGCCTCCTCCACATGCTCCATGATGCCGCCGATGTACAGCTCCTCGCCGTCGAACAACGCGTCGACGTCCACCTCGATGGCGTCCTGCAGGAACTTGTCGATGAGCAGCGGCGAGGGCAGACGGCCGGAGACCACGGTATCGGCCTGTGCCTCGGCCAGCGCGCGGTTCACGTACTTCTCCAGCTGCGCATCGTCGTAGACGATCTCCATGCCGCGGCCGCCGAGCACATAGCTCGGGCGCACCAGCACCGGATAGCCGATCGAACGGGCGGCCTCCTGCGCCTCCTCCAGGCTCAGCGCGGTGCCGTACCGCGGGGCGTTCATACGGGCCTTCTTCAGCACCTCGCCGAACAGTTCGCGGTTCTCGGCCAGATCGATCGATTCGGGCGTGGTGCCGAGGATCGGCACGCCGGCGGCCTTGAGTCGGGCGGCCAGCGACAGCGGCGTCTGCCCGCCGAGCTGGACGATGACGCCCTTGACCGGCCCCATCTTCTTCTCCGCCTCGTAGATCTCCAGCACGTCCTCGAAGGTCAGCGGCTCGAAGTACAGGCGATCCGACATGTCGTAGTCGGTGGAGACGGTCTCCGGGTTGCAGTTGACCATGATCGTGTCATAATCCTTGCCGAGTTCCTGCACCGCGTGCACGCAGGTGTAGTCGAACTCGATGCCCTGGCCGATGCGGTTCGGGCCGGAGCCCAGGATGATGACGGCCTCGCGCTCGCGCGGGCGCAGTTCGGTTTCGTCGGCGTAGCACGAGTAGTAGTACGGCGTGACCGCATCGAACTCGGCGGCGCAGGTATCCACGGTCTTGTACACCGGGCGCAGACCGAAGGCCCAGCGCAGCTCGCGCACCGTGTTCTCGCCCTCGTCGCCCAGGCCCCGCAGATGCGCGATCTGCAGATCGGACAGGCCGGCCTGCTTGGCCTTCTTAAGCAGTCGGAAGCTCAGCGTTTCGGCGTCGCGCACCTCAAGCGCGGTCTCATTGATGAGCGTGAACTGCTTCAAGAACCACGGGTCGATCTTGGTGGCCTCGAACAGCTGCTCGATGGTGGCGCCGCCCCAGATGGCGCGCTGCAGCTGCAGGTAGCGGTCCTCGGTCGGGGTCTTCATGGCCTTGAGCAGTTCGTTCACCTCAGCCTGGTCCGGACGCTCGCCATCCCAGCTGAAGCCCATATGGCGCTTGTCGATCGAACGCATGGCCTTGCCCAGGGACTCCTGGAAGTTGCCGGCCAGCGCCATCGCCTCGCCCACGGACTTCATCGACGTGGTCAGGCTCGGATCGGCGCCCGGGAACTTCTCGAACGCGAAGCGCGGCACCTTGGTGACCACGTAGTCGATGGTCGGCTCGAAGCTGGCCGGGGTGGACTGGGTGATGTCGTTGCGGATCTCGTCCAACGTATAGCCCAGGGCCAGCTTGGTGGCGATCTTGGCGATCGGGAAGCCGGTGGCCTTGGAGGCCAACGCCGACGAACGGCTCACGCGCGGGTTCATCTCGATGACGATGATGCGACCGGTCTCCGGGTGCACGGCGAACTGGATGTTGCAGCCGCCCGTATCCACGCCCACGCCGCGGATGATGGCGATGCCGATGTCGCGCAGCTTCTGGTATTCGCGGTCGGTCAGCGTGAACACCGGAGCCACGGTGATCGAATCGCCGGTGTGCACGCCCACCGGATCGACGTTCTCGATCGGGCAGACGACCACCACGTTGTCGTTCTTGTCGCGCATCAGCTCGAGCTCGAATTCCTTCCAGCCCTCGATGCCCTCCTCCAGCAGCACCTCGTCGGTCGGCGAGTAGTGCAGGCCTGCGCCGGCGATGCGGTGCAGCTCCTCCTCGTCGTGCGCGATGCCGGAGCCCAGACCACCCATCGTGAAGCTCGGGCGCACCACGATCGGGAAGCCCATCTCCTCGGCGATGCGGTCGACCTCCTCCATCGAATGCGCTATCTCGGAACGCGCCGACTCGGCGCCGGCGTCCTCCACGACCTTCTTGAACAGTTCGCGGTCCTCGCCGCGGTCGATGGCCTCCAGCGAGGCACCAATCAGCTCGACGTTGTACTTCTTGAGCACGCCGGCCTCACCCAGCGCCATGGCGGCGTTCAGCGCGGTCTGGCCGCCCAGCGTCGGCAGCAGCGCATCGGGGCGTTCCTTGGCGATGATCTGTTCGAGAATCGGCGTGGCGATCGGCTCGATGTACGTGGCGTCGGCCATCTCGGGATCGGTCATGATGGTGGCCGGGTTGGAGTTGAC
>NZ_DGVO01000002.1:6119-9012 GCF_002394995.1 Bifidobacterium sp. UBA4282 | reverse complement strand
ACGATCGGGCCGGAGCCGATGACCATGACGGACTTGATGTCGGTGCGTTTAGGCATTGCGGGTTTCCTCCTTGGATGAACGCATGAGATCGACGAAACGATCGAACAGATACGAGGCGTCATGCGGACCGGCCGCGGCCTCGGGATGGTATTGCACGGAGAACGCGGGGATGTCGACGCACTGCAGGCCTTCGACCACGTCATCGTTCAGATCAATGTGGGAGACGAACACCCGGCCGTACCGGCCGTCACCGTACGGGGACGGAACCGTCTCGCCGATCGGGGCGTCGACGGCGAAGCCGTGGTTGTGCGCGGTGACCTCGATCTTGCCGGTGGTCATGTCCTTGACCGGCTGGTTGATGCCGCGGTGGCCGAACTTGAGCTTGTACGTGCCGAACCCCAACGCGCGGCCCAGCAGCTGGTTGCCGAAGCAGATGCCGAAGAACGGGTATCCGGCGTCCAGCACCTGGCGCAGCAGCTCCACCTCGGGCTCGGCCTGCTCCGGGTCGCCGGGGCCGTTCGAGAAGAACACGCCGTCCGGGTTCAGGGCCTGCAGCTGTTCGAAGGTGATGGTGGACGGCACCACGTGCACGCGGCAGCCACGCTCGGCCATACGGTGCGGCGTCATGGCCTTGATGCCCAGGTCGACGGCGGCGACGGTGAACAGCGGCTCCTTGCCCTCGTATTCGCCGCACGGTTCGATGGTGTAGGTCTGCCTGGTGCTGACCTCGTCGTACAGGCTCAGCCCCTGCATCTGCGGGGTGGCCTTGACCTGGTCGAGCAGATCGTCGATGGCGCGCAGACGGCCATTGGCATCCACCAGGGCCTCACCTGAAAAAACACCCGCACGCATCACGCCTGCGGAACGCAGATGGCGGACAAGCTTGCGGGTGTCGATACGGCAGATGCCGACGATGCCGTTGGCAACCAGATCATCATCCAGACTGCCGGTGGCACGCCAGTTGCTGACGTTGGGACTGGGTTCGCGGACCACGTACCCGGCCACCCAGATCTTGGAGGATTCCGGGTCCTCGCCGTTGACACCCGTATCCCCGATGTGCGGGAACGTCTGCACCACGATCTGACGGTCGTAACTCGGATCGGTCAGCGTCTCCTGATAGCCGGTCATGCCGGTGGCGAAGACGATCTCGCCACAGGTGGAGCCACGCGCGCCGTAGGGCTCCCCCACATAGACTTGCCCGTCCTCCAACACGAGAACGGCATCATCCTTGGAGAACATCACGGCTCCGGAATCGGTCTGGTTCACCAAAACCCCCTTTATCCTTGGGTCGAATCTACCCCTTAGGATACCGGCCGGCTGAGACTCGCAGACGGCCGGAATCCTTGAAAAATCAATCGTTTTCTACGGACTCGCCGGACTGTTCGGCGGTGTCGGCGTCGGACGGCGTCTCCTCGGGCCCGTCACTCTGGGCGGACGAATCGGCCACGATCCGCTCGGCGGCGTCCTCCTGCGGCGCGATCTGCGACTTGTCGGCGCACACGGCACTCAGCAGCCCGTGGATGAACGACGGGGCGTCGTCGGCACACAGCGTCTTGGCCAGGCCCAAAGCCTCGTCGATGGCCACCTTGTCCGGTACATCGTCGTTGAACAGGATCTCCCAGGCGGCGATGCGCAGGATGTTGCGATCCACAACACCCATGCGATTGACCTTCCACCGGGTGGAATGCTCGTCGAGCACGCGGTCGATCTGGTGGCGGTGGTCGGCCACGCCGCGCACGATCTCGATGGCGTAATCGGGCAGCGGGGTCTGGGCGCCGGGCAACGCGATGCGCTCAGCAAGAAGGGACAGGATGTCCTGTCCCTTCTCGTCCGCTTCGTACAACGTGTTCAGGGCCCTCTTGCGGGCGGTGGAACGTGCCATGAAGCTCTCGGTGTCCCTTCTTCAGGTCAGTTGTTCTCGCGACCCAGGTAGGAGCCGTCGCGGGTATCGACCTTGACCTTCTCGCCCTCGCCAATGAACAGCGGGACCTGGATCTCGGCGCCGGTCTCCACGGTGGCCGGCTTGGTGCCGGCGTTGGAACGATTGCCCTGCAGGCCCGGCTCGGTGTGGGTGATGGTCAGCACCACGGAGGCCGGCAGCTCCACGCTCAGCGGGGTGCCGTCATGGAAGCTGACGATGCAGTCGGTGCCTTCGAGCAGGTACTTGCTCTGGTCGCCGACCAGGGTCTTGGGGATGTAGATCTGGTCATAGGTGGTCATGTCCATGAAGACGTAGTTGTCGCCGTCCTCGTAGGAGTACTGCAGGTTGCGGTTGTCGACGGTCTCGAACTCCATCTTCATACCCGCGTTGAAGGTCTTGTCCACGATCTTGCCGGACAGCACGTTCTTGATGGTGGTGCGCACGAAGGCCGGGCCCTTGCCGGGCTTGACGTGCTGGAACTTGACGACGGTCCACAGCTGGCCATCCAGGTTCAGGACGGATCCGTTCTTGATGTCATTGGTAGTCTGTGCCACTGTTGTTCACCTATTCACTCGATGGTTGTTGGCAGCGTTCAAAATGAGCCTTGCCTATTATGCCACCACGCCTATACAGGAGCTTCGAATCGACCCATATCCGAACCGGATGTCGGCATATGACCCGTCAGCGAGGGGTGCCCGGATATGAGAATGCCCCGGAACCCATACAGGTTCCGGGGCATCCCTATGCGCTAGTTCAGGCGCACCGAATCATCGCCGATGGAAATCAGGCGAGGATCTTGGTGACACGGCCCGAGCCGACGGTGTGGCCACCCTCACGCACGGCGAAGGTCAGGCCCTCCTCCATGGCGATCGGCTGGATCAGCTCGACGGTGAAGGTCGCGTGATCGCCCGGCTGGACCATCTCGACGCCTTCCGGCAGCTCGATGACGCCGGTGACGTCGGTGGTGCGGAA
>NZ_DGVO01000002.1:0-6065 GCF_002394995.1 Bifidobacterium sp. UBA4282 | reverse complement strand
GTGGTGCGGAAGTAGAACTGCGGACGGTAGTTCGAGAAGAACGGCGAGTGACGGCCGCCCTCGTCCTTGGTCAGGACGTAGACCTCGGACTCGAACTTGGTGTGCGGGGTCACCGAACCCGGCTTGGCCACAACCTGGCCACGCTCGACGTCGGTACGGTTGATGCCACGCAGCAGCAGACCGGTGTTATCGCCAGCCTCGCACTCATCCATCTGCTTGTGGAAGGTCTCGATGGAGGTGACGGTGGTGGTCTGGGTCGGGCGGATGCCGACGATCTCAACCGGGGTGTTGATCGGGAGCTTACCACGCTCGACACGGCCGGTCACCACGGTGCCACGGCCGGAGATGGTGAACACGTCCTCGATCGGCATCAGGAACGGCTTGTCGAGATCATGCACCGGGGTCGGGATGTACTCGTCGACAGCCTTCATGAGCTCCTTGACGGCCTCAACCCACTTCTCGTGATCCGGGGCGTCATCATGCAGAGCGCCGTAAGCGGACACGTGGATGACCGGGCAGTCACGATCGAAGCCGTTCTCGTCGAGGAGGTCACGGACCTCTTCCTCAACGAGCTCGATGAGCTCCTCGTCCTCGACCATATCGCACTTGTTCAGGGCGACCAGGATCTTCGGAACGCCGACCTGACGGGCGAGCAGCACGTGCTCGCGGGTCTGGGCCATCGGGCCGTCGGTGGCGGCCACAACGAGGATGGCGCCATCCATCTGGGCAGCGCCGGTGATCATGTTCTTCACGAAGTCGGCGTGGCCCGGGCAGTCCACGTGAGCGTAGTGACGCTCAGCGGTCTGGTACTCGATGTGGGCGATGTTGATGGTGATACCACGCTGCTGCTCTTCCGGAGCGGCGTCGATCTGGTTGAAGTCGTAGGCCGGGTTGACATCCGGGTACTCTTCGTGCAGCACCTTGGAGATGGCGGCGGTCAGGGTCGTCTTGCCGTGATCGACGTGGCCGATGGTGCCGATGTTAACGTGCGGCTTAGTACGCTCGTACTTTGCTTTTGCCATTGTGTGTTGTCCTCCTGGACGTCTCGTAGTACTCCCCGGGCTTGTGGCCCGAGGCACTCGCTACATTGTACTGGGTTGCTGGGTTGTGTGCCACTTTGGTGCCCCGAACCCAGTCAGCGCTACAAAATTCTAGCGCTGACTGGAGACAGAAGCGACCATTATGGCTGCGCGTGTCACTCGCCGCGCTGGGCCTTGATGATCTCGTCGGAGACGTTCTTCGGAACCTCGGCGTACGAGTCCATCTGCATGGTGAACATGGCGCGGCCCTGGGTCTTCGAGCGCAGATCGCCGATGTAGCCGAACATCTCGGACAGCGGGACCTTGGCGTCGATGACCTTGACGCCGGTGGCGTCGGTCATGGACTGGATCTGGCCACGACGGGCGTTCAGATCGCCCATCACGTCGCCCATGTACTCCTCCGGGGTACGCACCTCGACGGCCATGATCGGCTCGAGGATGACCGGGTGAGCCTTCGGAGCCGCCTCCTTGAAGCACATGGAGCCGGCGATCTTGAAGGCCATTTCCGAGGAGTCGACGTCGTGGGTCTGGCCGTCGGTGACGGTGGCCTTGACGCCCACCACCGGGAAGCCGGCGAGGACGCCGGATTCCATGGCCTCCTGCACGCCCGCATCGATCGAAGGAATGAATTCCTTGGTGATGTGGCCGCCGGTGACCTCGTTGTGGAACTCGTAGGTCTCGCCGTTCTCGGTGTCGAGCGGCTCGAAGTTCATCAGGACCTTCGCGAACTGGCCGGAACCACCGGTCTGCTTCTTGTGCGTGTACTCCTGGTTCATGACAGCCTTGCGGATCGTCTCACGGTAGGCGACCTGCGGCTTGCCGACGTTGCACTCGACCTTGAACTCGCGGCGCAGACGGTCGACGATGATGTCGAGCTGGAGCTCGCCCATGCCGGAGATCAGGGTCTGGCCGGATTCCTCGTCGGTCTTGACCTGGAAGGTCGGATCCTCGTCGGAGAGCTTGGCCAGGGCGATGCCCATCTTCTCCTGGTCGCCCTTGGTCTTCGGCTCCACGGCCACCTCGATGACCGGATCCGGGAAGGTCATGGACTCCAGGGAAATCGGGGCCTTCTCGTCGCACAGGGTGTCACCGGTGGAGACGTTCTTCAGGCCCACGAAGGTGTAGATGTTGCCCGCGGAGGCACCGTCGACCGGGTTCTCCTTGTCGGCGTGCATCTGGAAGATCTTGCCGACGCGTTCCTTCTTGCCCTTGGTGGAATCGAGCACGTTGTCACCGGGCTTGACGGCGCCGGAGTACACGCGCACGAACACGAGCTTGCCGTAGAACGGGTGGGTCGAGATCTTGAAGACCAGAGCCGAGAACGGATCGGAGATGACCGGCTTGCGGTCGATCTCGATGGACTCGTCCTTCGGGTCGAAGCCGACGATGGACGGCACGTCCTCCGGGCTCGGCAGGAAGTCGACCACGGCGTCCAGCATCGGCTGCACGCCCTTGTCCTTGAACGCGGAACCACACAGCACCGGGTAGGCCTCACGGGCCACGGTCAGCTTGCGGATGCCGGCGCGGATCTCGTCCTCGCTCAGCTCGCCGGACTCGAGGTACTTCTCAAGCAGCTCCTCGTCGGACTCGGCGACCATGTCCAGCAGCTCGGCGCGGTACTGCTCGGCCTTGTCCTGCAGGTCGGCCGGGATGTCCACGGTGTCGTAGTGGGCACCCATGTCGTCCTTCACGTCGTTCCAGACGTAGGCCTTCATGCGGATCAGGTCCACGACGCCGACGAAGTCGTTCTCGGCGCCGATCGGCAGCTCGACGACCAGCGGGGTGGCACCCAGCTTGTCCTTGATGGTCTGGACGGAGTAGTAGAAGTCGGCGCCCAGCTTGTCCATCTTGTTGATGAAGCAGATGCGCGGGACACCGTACTTGTCGGCCTGACGCCACACGGTCTCGGACTGCGGCTCCACGCCCTCCTTGCCATCGAACACGGCGACGGCGCCGTCGAGGACGCGCAGCGAACGCTCGACCTCGGCGGTGAAGTCCACGTGGCCCGGGGTATCGATGATGTTGATCTGATACTTGTCCTCGGTGTCGTGGGTCTGACGGTTCCAGAAGCAGGTGGTGGCGGCGGACTGGATGGTGATGCCGCGCTCCTGCTCCTGCGCCATGAAGTCCATGGTCGAGGCGCCGTCATGGGTCTCGCCGATCTTGTAGTTCTTGCCGGTGTAGTACAGGATACGCTCGGTGGTGGTGGTCTTACCGGCATCGATGTGGGCCATGATGCCGATGTTGCGGACCTTGTTCAGGTCAGTGAGCACGTCTTGTGCCATGAGTGTTTTCCTTAGCTCTCGTTATCGAGTGATTACCAGCGGTAATGAGCGAACGCCTTGTTGGCCTCCGCCATCTTATGAGTATCCTCGCGGCGCTTGACAGAGGCGCCCAGGCCGTTGGAGGCGTCGAGGATCTCGTTGGCGAGACGCTCGGCCATGGTCTTCTCGCGACGGGCGCGGGAGAAGTCGGTCAGCCAGCGCAGCGACAGCGTGTTGGCGCGGGCCGGCTTGACCTCGACCGGCACCTGGTAGGTGGCGCCACCGACGCGGCGGGAACGCACCTCGAGGCTCGGACGAATGTTGTCCAGGGCGCGCTTCAAAACGGCGACCGGCTCCTGGTCGGTCTTCTCCTTGACCATATCGAGCGCGGAGTAGACGATGTCCTCGGCGATCGACTTCTTACCGTCCAGGAGGATCTTGTTGATGAGCTGGGCCACGACGGTCGAGCCGTAGATCGGATCGGGCAGCAGCTGATGCTTCTTGGCAGGTCCTTTACGCGACATATCTCTTACTTCGCCTTCTTTGCTCCATACAGGGAACGACCCTGCTTACGGTCCTTGACACCCTGGGTATCCAGCGCGCCACGCACGATGTGGTAGCGCACGCCCGGCAGATCCTTCACACGGCCGCCGCGCACGAGCACGATGGAGTGCTCCTGCAAGTTGTGGCCCTCACCGGGGATGTAGGCGGTGACTTCAACGCCCGAGCTCAGGCGCACACGAGCGACCTTACGCAGAGCCGAGTTCGGCTTCTTCGGGGTGGTGGTATACACACGGGTGCACACGCCGCGGCGCAGCGGGCTGCCCTTCAGGGCCAAAGTCTTCGACTTCTTCGGCTTGGCCTGACGTCCCTTACGGACGAGCTGTTCAATCGTAGGCAACTGAATTCTCCGATTCGTTGGTTGTTCTTCATCTGTGGAGCCGCCACACTGCGCCCACACCTCTCCCGAATCGGAAAAAGACAGCCCAGTCCACCGGCCCGATGGCCCCTCATCCTTCTGCCGCCGCA
The DNA here is from genome assembly GCF_002394995.1 of Bifidobacterium sp. UBA4282. Classification (NCBI taxonomy): domain Bacteria; kingdom Bacillati; phylum Actinomycetota; class Actinomycetes; order Bifidobacteriales; family Bifidobacteriaceae; genus Bifidobacterium; species Bifidobacterium sp. UBA4282. The sequence continues at coordinate 1,732 of NZ_DGVO01000002.1, read as the reverse complement.
TTGCTGCGCGCAATCTTGCGGATTCGGGGATGTCCCGCCCGTCCACACCTGTCACATAAGGCATGCCGGCGGCACACACGAATATCTAGGATACCAGCACTCCGGACAGCAGCCATGAGTGCGTGTCGTCGCACGCCCACTACAACACGCACGCCAAGCAGGCGGCTCAACGGCGTGTTGTCGCATCCGCACGACAACACGGCACCGGAAGGCGGTGGCCTATACCCCCTATGTCCCGGATTCCCGAATCGGGACGTGCGGATGTATACGACAAAGGCCCCGCCGAAGCGGGGCCTTGCTGGGGTGGATAACGCGGCTCGAACGCGCGACCTGCTGAACCACAATCAGCTGCTCTACCGACTGAGCTATATCCACCATGTGTGTCATCCGGTCTCCCGGATTCGCACAACAGATGGATACTATACAGGATTTTCCCGACAACGCGAATTCGGCGCGTCGCGCCGGTCCCGCACGACGGGAAACGGGGTCGATCACCCAGCCGCATACGCTAGAAACGCACACCGTCAACCAAGACATGTGCTGTTTCGTTCACTGCAACCGTATGCAATGAGCGCTACGAAACATTGGGTTTTCGCGGCACGAACAGGGTGGACAATGTGCGTTTTGCCGGGTATACTGAAAGCGGAGGCCGGAGTTATGGTCGGATGGGAATCCATCAGGCGGTAACGAAGCACCGATTCCTTAAGGTTCGTGCAACGCCTCCAATAACGCAACAGGCAGTGCCGGCGGACACGATGGAGATGGACGAGCAGGCAAGGTGACAGCAACGTCTGCCGGATGATGTGGATGGATAGTGGTATCGAGTGATGGTATTGGTTCCGCGCAGGACGGCGCGGCAGAACTGAAGATGATGACCTCCTTTCGCGGTGAGGGCCCGGGTCCCAAGGCAGGAACCCGGGCCCTCACCGTATATGCCGGGCGCATCCGAGGTCATAGACCGGCTTGAGTCAGGGAATATAAACCGGCACATAGGCCAGATCGAGGTTATAGGCACAGATCGTGCATCCGAGTCGGCCGCCGTATTGGCGCTCGGTGGCGATACACTGCACCTCGGTACCGCTTCCACCCACCGTTCAATCGACAAGGAGTCGACCATGCTGTCCTTCGAAAACGACTACTGCTGCGGCGCGCACCCCTCCATCCTGGAACGCCTCGCCGCCACCAACGCCACCCAGCATCCCGGATACGGTTCCGACGACGTCTGCGCCGCCGCCGCGGAGAAGATCCGCCGGGCCTGCGCCAGCCCCGAGGCCGACGTGCGGTTCCTGGTCGGTGGCACCCAGACCAACCAGACCATCATCGACGCCATCACCCCGCCCTACGCCGGCGTGGTGTCCGCGGACACCGGCCACGTCAACGTGCACGAGGCCGGCGCCATCGAGGCCACCGGACACAAGGTGCTCACGCTCCCCCACCACAACGGCAAGATCGACGCGGCCGAACTGCGCGACTACTGCACCACGTTCTACGCGGACGGCAACTATGAGCATATGGTCTTCCCCGGCACCGTCTACATCTCCCACCCCACGGAATACGGCACGCTGTATACGCTGGACGAGCTGGAGTCGCTGCGCGCGGTCTGCGACCGCTTCGGCATGAAGCTGTTCCTCGACGGTGCGCGTCTCGGATACGGCCTGACCGCCGACGGCACCGACGTCACGCTGCAGGACATCGCCCGCCTGACCGACGTCTTCTACATCGGCGGCACCAA
>NZ_DGVO01000047.1:0-11093 GCF_002394995.1 Bifidobacterium sp. UBA4282 | reverse complement strand
AGCACGCGGCGGACCGCTTCGGGCTGCGGGACGCGGGCAACATCTACGGGCGGCTGACCAACACGACGCAGGAGGTGCTCGAACAGCGCGTCGCCGCGCTCGAAGGCGGCACCGCGGCGCTCGCCGTCGCCTCGGGCGCGGCCGCCGTCGAATACGCGCTGCGCAACATCACCCAATCCGGCGACCACATCGTCGCCTCCCATACCATCTATGGCGGCACCTACAACCTGCTGCGCCACACGCTGCCGCGCGACGGGATCACCACCACGTTCGTCGACATCGCCGACCACGCCGCCCTGGAGGCGGCGATCACCGATCGCACCCGGCTCGTCTACTTCGAGACTTTCGGCAACCCCAATGCCGACCTGCCCGACTTCGAGGCGATCGCCGCGATCGCTCACCGCCACGGGCTGCCGGTGATCGTCGACAACACCTTCGCCACGCCGTACCTGTTCCGGCCGCTCGAACACGGCGCCGACATCGTCGTCGAATCGGCGACCAAGTTCCTCGGCGGACACGGCACCACGCTCGGCGGCGTGATCGTGGAGGGCGGACGATTCGACTGGTCGGCCGGTGCCGGCGGATTCCCCACGTTGACCGAGCCGGACCCCTCGTATCATGGGCTGCGGTTCTTCGAGGCGCTCGGACCGACCGCGTTCGTCACCCGCGCCCGCGCCGTGCTGCTGCGCGACACCGGCGCGACGATCTCGCCGTTCGCCGCGTTCCTGCTGCTGCAGGGCATCGAGACCCTGAGCCTGCGCGTGGAGCGGCATGTCGCCAACACCCTGCGCGTCATCGAATACCTGCGTACCGTCCCCGAGGTCGCTTCGATTTCGCACCCCTCGATCGAGGGGCGCGAGGACCACGAACGCTACCTGCGCTACTTCCCGAATGGCGCCTGCCCGATCTTTACGTTCGACATCCGAGGCGGTCTGGACGCGGCCCGCACGTTCATCGACGGGCTGAGCCTGTTCAGTCTGCTGGCCAACGTGGCCGACGCCAAGAGCCTGGTCATCCACCCCGCCTCGACGACCCACTCGCAGGAGAGCGAGGAGGAGCTGGCGGCGCAGGGCATCGGCCCCGGCACCATCCGCCTGTCGATCGGCCTGGAGCATATCGACGACATCCTCGCCGACCTCGAGCGCGGGTTCGCCGCCGTGCGGGACCTGCGCTGAACGCCGACCCATATCCGCACCGCCGGTCCGCACACGGGTCCGGAGCATCCTAGGCGTCGCCGTCATCCCCAGGGATGACGGCGACGCCGCGGTTCCGCCCGGCGCACGATGTGGGCCGACCCCGGACCGGGGATAGCTTGGGGGCAACAGCCGGGATGGACTCCGGCTCCGGACAACCAAGGGGTGCGACATGACCACTGCCATCGAGGCCATCGACCTGGTCAAGGATTACGGAAACGGCGAGAACGCCGTCCATGCGCTGCGCGGCGTGAACGTGGCGTTCGAACAGGGGCGGTTCACCGCCATCATGGGGCCGTCCGGCTCCGGCAAATCCACGCTGATGCACACGCTCGCCGGACTCGACTCCGCCACCGGCGGGCACATCATGTTCGACGGCGCCGACATCACCACCATGACCGACAATCAGCTGACCATGCTGCGCCGACACAAGATCGGCTTCATCTTCCAAAGCTTCAACCTGCTGCCGATGTTCACCGCCGAGCAGAACATCATCATGCCGCTGACGCTGGCCGGCGAGAAACCGGACCGCGCCTGGTTCGACCTGCTCGTGACCACGCTGGGGCTCAAGCAGCGCCTGGACCACCGCCCGAACGAGCTGTCCGGCGGCCAGCAGCAGCGCGTCGCCATCGCCCGCGCGCTGATCGCCCGCCCCCAGCTCGTCTTCGCCGACGAACCGACCGGCAACCTGGATTCCGTCTCCAGCGCGGAGGTCCTGAGCTTCCTGCGCCGGTCGGTCAACGAATTGGGGCAGACGATCATCATGGTCACCCATGACGCGGTCGCCGCCTCCTACGCGGACCGGGCCATCGTCTTCGCGGACGGCCGCATCGTGGCCGATGAGACCGGCCCGACCGCCGAACGCATGAACCAGCTGCTCATGCAGGAGCGGGAGCGAGCCACCCGCCAGTCCCTGACGCCAGCCGGAGCGCCATCGCCGCGCGCGGGCGCCGGCGTGCCGCTGCCGCCGCAGAGTGCGCGGAACACGCGCACCGGGGCGCATGCCGCAACCGCCGGCCGCCATCGCCGGTGATCCGCACGCATCGGTTACGGCATAACAGAGGTAAGGAGGAACGCTCATGTGGTCGATAACGCTCAAACTCATGCGGAAGAACGCCCGGATGCTGATCCCGGCGGGCATCGCCATCCTGATCGGCACGATGTTCATCGCCAGCACGCTGCTATTCGGCAACACGCTCGACTACTCGTTGCGCCGGCAGATCTCGGCGTCCTACGGGGACGCGAACTACGCGGTCGTGGCCAGCGACGACGATGCGCCCATGTACGGCATCACCGTCGGCGACCTGAACCTGGACCAGGTGCGCCGGGTCGAGGGCGTGGCCGGCGTGCGCGCCGACGTGATGCTGAACATCGAGGTGACCGTCGGCGACCGGCACTCCAGCGGCATCGTCATCGCGAACGCCACGCCGTCCACGCTGATGCCGGTCGATCTGGCGGAGGGTGAGTGGCCGTCCGGCGATGGGCAGATCGTACTCCCGCGGGATATGGCGGCGCGGCTCGACGTCGGCATCGGGGATACGGTCAGCGCGGCCTACTCGGACGGCACGCCCGTCGAGCTGACCGTCAGCGGCCTGAGCCTGGATCCGGGCGGCGCGTACGCGTACTACGGCGGCGCGGCCGTCGTGTCCGAGGGGGCGATCGGACGGCTGATGGATAGCGTGGCCGTCGATCCCGGCTACGCATCGTTGAACTGCACGATCCTGTACCTGGACATCCAACCGCCGGCGGGCACGGACGCCGAACAGGTCATCAAGCAGGTCAACGCCCTGCTGCCCGCGCACTTCGCCGCGCTGGACCGCGGCGCGAGCGAGGACCAGGCGCTCGAACGGCTGGGCGGCGGGCAGACCAGCATGATGACCACGTTCATGATGGTCTTCGGCGTGCTTGCCATGTTCGTGGCGGCGCTCGTCATCGCCAACACCTTCCAGGTGCTGGTGGCGCAACGCCGCCGTACGCTGGCGCTGCTGCGCACCATCGGCGCGAAGAAGGGGCAGCTGTACCGTTCCGTGGTGGCCGAGGCGCTGCTGCTGGGGCTGATCTCCTCGCTGGTTGCGGTGGGCCTGTCCATCGGACTGATGCAGCTGCTGCATGTGGCGGGCGTGGAGTTCTCCGGCATCAGCTTCGTGACCGTGCTCACCCCGCAGGTGTTCCTGGTACCAATCGCCTTCGGCGTGGTGGTGACGATCCTGGCCTCGCTCGGATCGGCCCGCACCGCCACCACCGTCACCCCGCTGGAGGCGCTGCAGCCGCTGGAGGTCAGCGCGGCCAGGAAATCGGGTGCCGCCCGACTGGTGGTCAGCCTGCTGATGATGCTGTTCGGCGCCGCCGTCACCGCGTTCACCGTGGTGGATACCTGGCGGCAGGCGCACGGCGAATCCGCGCTGAGCAACGAGCAGTTCTCCCTGGTGCTGCTCATGGCCATGGGTGGCGTCATGATCTTCTTCCTCGGCCTGCTGCTGTGCGCCAACCGGTGGGTGCCGCTCCTGCTCAAGGGCGTGGGCGCGCTTGTGGCCCATATCGGCCCCGCATCCACCATCGCCACCGCCAACATCCAGAAGAACCCGCGGCGCGTGGCCGCCACCAGCACCGCGCTGCTCATCGGCGTGGCCCTGGTCTCCACGCTCGGCACCGGCGCGGCCAGCGCCCGGCAGACGCTCGCCAGCGAACTCGACGCCCGGTACAGCGTGGACATCCAGGTCTCCGGCGAAGGCGTGGACCAGACCGTACTCGACGACATCCGCAAGGTCGCCGGCATCCGGGACGCCGAACTGATCGGCTCGTCGAACGCCGTCTGGCATACGGACGACTATGACAGCAACCTGCAGGTGTACACGCTCACCGCGCAGCAGGGTCGGGCCGTGATGAACGGCGACGTCATCGACGGATTGCGCGACGGCGTGCTGCTCGTCCCCGACGCGCTGGCCGGCGACAGTGACGACTACCCGGTGCGCGACGGGTCCGTGCTCGATCTGGAACTCAACGCCACCTACAACGACGACGGCGACATCGTCGACGGCATCGCGTTCAAACCGACCGTCGAGGCCGCGCCGTTCCGCGGGGTGAACACCCCGTACGGCATCTACGGGCTGATGCCGCCCGACACGCTCGACCGGCTGGGCGCCAAGCCCGACGGCTACGAGGTGTGGGCCAAAACCGACGGCACCGTCACCCCGGCGGATGTGATCGACGACATCCAGCAGGCGGTCAGCTCCATCCCCAGCATCACCGTCGGCGGATCGATCGCCGAACGCGTGTCCTGGGACGGCATGGTCAACATGCTGCTCATGGTGCTGGTGGCCCTGCTCGCCGTGGCCGTGATCATCGCGCTGATCGGCGTGGCCAACACGCTGTCCCTGTCCGTGATCGAACGCACCCGCGAATCGGCCACGCTGCGCGCCATCGGCATGACGCGTGGACAGCTGCGGCGCTCGCTGGCCATCGAGGCGCTGCTGATCTCGCTGGTCAGCGGTGTGGTCGGCATCGTGGTCGGCACCGTGTTCGGCTGGATCGGCTCGTACATCGTGTTCTCGATGAGCTTCGGCTCGGTGGTGTTCCCGATCGACTGGGCCACCTCGGGGGCGATCCTGGCGATCGCCGCGGTCGCCGCGCTGCTGGCCAGCGTCTTCCCGGCCCGCCGGGCCGTCAGGACCCCGCCCGTCGAGGCCCTGGCCGAGGCCTGAGCCTCTAAAAGGAATGACCTCCCTCATCGCAGGGAGGTCATTTTCTATACCAGATGGTTGTCATAGGCGAAGACCACGGCCTGCACGCGGTCGCGGGCGTTGATCTTGGCCAGGATGTGGGCCACATGCGTCTTGACGGTCGGCAGGCTGATGAACAGCTTGTCGGCGATCTCCTGATTGCTCAGGCCGTGCGCGATCTCGATGAGCACCTCGCGTTCGCGGTCGGTGAGCTCGTCCAGTTCCGGATCGGTGTAGACCGGTGCGGCGGGCGCGGTCTCGGGCACCGGATGCGGTTTGGTGTACCCGTCCTCCATCATCTTCTCGATCAGACGCTTGGTGGCCGAGGGAGCGATGATGGCATTGCCCTGATAGACGGTGCGGATCGAACTCAGCAGCGTCTCCGGCTCGGTGTCCTTGAGCAGGAAGCCGGAGGCGCCCGCGTTGATGGCCGCCATCACATACTCATCCAGGTCGAAGGTCGTCAGGATGATGACGCGCGTCGGCCGCGCCCCCTCGGCGGCCTCGGATTCCAGCGCGGTGATGCGACGGGTCGCCTCGATGCCGTCCATGCCGGGCATGCGCACATCCATCAGCACCACATCCGGATGCAGCGATTCGGCCACCCGGACGGCGTCGGCGCCGTCACGCGCCTGCCCGACCGCCTGCATATCCTGCTGGGAGCCGATCACCATCGCAAAGCCGGCGCGCACCAGCTCCTGGTCGTCGGCGATGACCACGCGAATCCGTTGCATAGCATTCATGCCTTCCACTGTAGCGAACTCCTTGTCTCGATCCCCGTTGTTCATACCCGCGAATCATGCCGCGGCGGTGCCCGACTCCATGTCTGCCGGCCTGACGGCCTGCATCTGGTCATCCAACGAGGCCGCCGGGGTCAGCCGCATCGTCTCCTGCGCTGCCGGCCGGTGCTCGTCGCTGAAGCCGGTCTCGCGCAGCACCCGCAGCAGCTGGCGCATATGCGCCAGCGCGTCGCGTCCGCGCGAACCGATCGCCTCGAACGCGGCGGCGATCGTCTCCGGAGCGGGCGTCTCGCCGTGCGCCGCGCAATCGTCCAGCATCGCCAAGCCGTCCACCGCCTGGTCGATGACCGTGGTCAGCGTGGCCGTGACCTCGGCCTGGATGCTGGCGCTGATCCGGTCGCGCTCCATATTCGCCGCCAGCACGCGCTGCTTGGCCTCCTCGGCCCTGAGCGCCTCCTCGCGCGCCTGCAGGATCAGCACGTTCGCGCCGCGCGCACGGGTCCAGCGCCCGTAGACGATCGCCGTGCAGCACAACAGGAACACCACGCCACCGGTCATCAGCCCGGCGGCGACGTACAGCATCAGCCGCAGCGGCAGCGGCTCGAACACCAGGTCGTAGATGGTGTTCAGGCCCATCATATTGGCGCAGACCTTGACGCCGAACAGGACGGAGTCGACCAGCGAGGCCGCCGTCAGCCACATCCACGCGCGAGACCGGCCGTACGCCGCCGCCGCATGCAGCGCGTACAGCACCAGAATGTTGCACCAGGGCGCGCTGGGCAGGAACACCATCTCGAAGGCGCAGAACACCGCCAGGAAGGCCGCAGTGCCCTCCGGGAAGCGCCGGTGGAAGGCCAACGGGCCGATCACCATGACGGTGATGAACACGTACAGCCCATGGTCGGGCAGAGGGCTGCCGACGAAATCCGCATGGACGAACAGATCGGAGGAGGCCACCAGGATCAGCAGCACCGTGCCGATGACGTCCATCATCAGGTAATGGCGTTCGCTCCATTGCGAGAGCCGTTCGATCCAATTGAACCGCTCGCCGCCCGCCGACTCGGCCTGGTCGATCGGCTTGGAACGCAGCTTGCCGGCGATCTCCTGCAGCGAGGGCGGCACGATGCGTTCCGGCAGCGGGAACGACGGCATCGTGAACCGGGGCAGACGCGGCATGTGGGAGGTCTGCGGGGACGACGGTGCCGGGCGGTCGGCCGAATCGGCTGTACCGGCTGAAACGCGCGAGAAGGCCGCGTCGGCTGCGTCGGCGTCGCCGCCCGCGTGCATGGTCGCTGCGCCCGCCAAGGTCGGCGTGGCGGTACGGTCCCGCCCGTCGGGAGACGGTGCCGGACCTGTGCCGGGAACCACGGCCGACGGCGACACCGCGGTCTGAATGGGGACCGTGGCGATACCGGCGGATCGCGCCGTCGCATCGTCGGCGGTCGCGGGAACGGCGTCTGCTGCGACCGCGTACGGCACGGTGACGGACACCACGAACCCTCCGCCGATGCCCGGGCCCGCGCTGACGGTGCCGTCCACGGCCTGCACGCGCTCCCGCATGCCGATCAGCCCATAGCCGGGCGCATGCCCGTCCAGCCCCGACGAGGCGCCGCGGCCGTTGTCCGCAATCGTCAGGGACAGCCCGCCGTCATCCCATCGCTCATCGATGCGGACCGTGGGGCGCGGCCCCGCATACTTGCGCACATTGGTCAACGCCTCCTGCACCACGCGGTACACGGTCATGCTCGCCTGCGCGCCCAGCCGTTGCGGGGCGGCCGTCCCCTCGACACAGCGGACGATCGCGGTATCGGGGGAGGTCTCGCGCGCCTGGTCCACCAGCGCGGCGATGTCGTCGTAATCGGCGTGCGAGGAGCCGCCGAAGACGCCCAGCAGACGTTTCATATCGTGCAGCGCGCGCTCCGACTCCCTGCGGATCGTCTCCATCGTGCTGCGGGCCACCTCGGGGTTCCCGACGCCGGCATACCGGCCGCCGTCGGACTGGACGATGATGATCGACAGCGTGTGCGCCACCACGTCATGCATATCACGGGCGATGCGCGCGCGTTCGGCCAGCGCGGCGATGTGGCGTTCCTCGTCCTGTCGTGTCGCGATCGCCTCATTGCGTTCGCGCAGCATGCGGATCGTGGCCTGACGCGCACGCTGCCAGTAGGCGAGCACGATCGTGGCCCCCAGACACGCCGCCACCAGCAGCCCCATCTGGAAGCCCTCGGTCAGCAACGTGGAGGCGCATTCGCCGCTGAACCCCTCCTGATAGAGGGTGGCGCACGCACCGTAATACATATGACGGTATCCGTCCCACACCTGCCCGAACATCGGACCCACATCCACCGACCAGGTGATCGCCATCGTGGCGAACAGGCCGAACGCCGAGGCCAGCACGATGAACGCCTTGGTATTGCGCGGATCGCCGTAGACAATCACCGAATACACCATGACCAGTGAGAGGAAATCGCTGTACAGCATCGCCGGGCCGAATATCAGATGCAAAGCCACCAGACCCGCATAGCACAGCGCCGCCGCCTGCGGGTGCCAACGGCGGAACATGACCGGAACCAGCGAGACCAGCGACCACACCATCTGCGACGTCGGGTCATGCGCGAACAGGATGCCCGGCGTATTTCCGGTCGAGGCGGCGAGGCCGACCATGAACAACGCGATCGCCAGCGTGCTGAGCACATCGAGCGGCAGCACATTGCGCGCGCGCCAGGCCGAGAACCATTCCATCCTGTTCATAATTCAAAGCTACCGTGGGATGATACACTCCGGCCATCATCCCCGGGCATGATGGATGGCCGGCGCGGCGTCGCTCGCGGCCCGTTCACGTCCGCCGGCGGCGGCCGGAGCGGTGGATCCCCGTGTTTCTCGGATATCATGGAACCGCTTGACCACGCAAGGAAAGGGAAACGGAACCGATGACGTTGCTGACGCAGTATTACGTGCCCGGCCTGCATATCGAGGACCGGTCGATCCGCGTGCCGCTCGACTGGACCGGCCATACGCCCGGCGAAGAATTCGACGGCGAGTCGATCAGCCTGTTCTACCGCGTGGTCACCGCACCCGAACACGTGCACGACGACCTGCCGCTGCTCGTGTTCCTGCAGGGCGGCCCCGGCGGCCCCGGCCCGCGCCTGCTCAACCCCACCAGTGACGGCTGGATCGCGGAGGCAATCAAGCACTTCCGCGTGGTACTGCCCGACCAGCGCGGCACCGGACGTTCCAATCGCATCGACACGCATACGATGGCGCGACTGGCCCCCGGCGGCGCCCAGGCGCAGGCTGCGTACCTCAAGCGGTTCCTGGCCGATTCGATCATCCGCGATTTCGAACACCTGCGCCGCACCGAATTCGCCGGCGCGCGGTGGGTCACGCTGGGCCAGAGCTACGGCGGATTCCTGACCCTGACCTACCTATCGCTGTTCCCGGAGGGCGTGATCGCCAGCTTCACCACCGGCGGCATCCCGCATGTGCCCGCCGACGCCACGGAGGTCTACGAGCACACCTTCCCGCGCATGGCCGTGAAGACGCGCCAGTACTATGACCGCTACCCGCAGGACGTGGAGCGCGTGGCCGCCGTGGCCGACCGGCTGGCGGCGCGGGATGTGCGCCTGCCGAACGGCGACCGGCTTACCGTGGAACGATTCCAGACCCTGGGCTCCGACTTCGGCATGAAGCCGAGCTTCGAACGGGTGCACTGGATCATGGACGACGCGTTCCTGGACGGCGACGGGTCCGTGTCCGCCGACTCGCCGTTGAGCGACGACTTCCTGGGCAAGGTGATGGCCGCCACCGGATCGAGGCCGCTGTACTGGCCGTTGCAGGAGTTCATCTACGCCAACGGCGAGCTGGACGAGCCGATCCGCTGGGCCGCGCAGCGCGTGCGCGACCGGCATCCCGAATTCGCGGGGGACCGGCGGCCGATGCTGTTCACCGGCGAGGCGATGTTCCCGTGGATGTACGAGCAGCAGGCCGCGCTGCATCCGTTCCGGGCCGCGATGGATGTGCTGATGGAGGATACGCGCTTCGGACGCATCTACGACGCCGACCGGCTGGCCCGCAACGAGGTGCCGCTGCAGGCGGCCGTGTACTTCGACGACATGTACGTGGATTCGGGGATGCAGCTGGATACGCTGAGCCGGGTCGGGCGCTCGCACTACTGGGTGACCAACGAGTTCGAACACGATGGGCTGCACGGGTCCGCGGTGTTCCGTCACCTGTATGAGGAGGCGCTGAACCGCGGCGACTTGGAGGAATTGTTCTGAGTCGGAGGGACGGTATCTCCAGCCGTCGTGCGGCTTCCCTCGCCGGAGGGAGAGGGAATTCAAGGATTGACGAGAAAGGATGAGGATATGCCTTTGCAGGATGTGACCGTCGGATTCATCGGATTCGGCAATATGGGGCAGGGCGTGGCCCGAGGCCTTGTGAACGGCGGTGTGGTCGGTGCCGGCAACATCGTGGCCTACGACATCGACCGCGACCGTCTCATGCGCGACACCACGCAGCTCGGCGCGCGCGCCGCCGCCAGCGCGGAGGAGACCGTCGCCGAGTCGGATGTCGTCGTGATCGCCGTCAAACCGAACCTGGTCGGCGAGGTCATGGCCCCGCTGGCGGACGCCTTGGACGGCAGGATCGTCCTGTCCATCGCCTGGGGCGTCTGGAACGACCAGCTGGAGGCCATCATCCCCGGTACCAGCCACCTGTCGGTCGTGCCGAACCTGCCGATCGGCGTGGGCCGCGGCGTGCTCGTTGTCGAGCAGTCGCACACGCTGGAATACGAGCAGATGGCGCTGATCCGCTCCCTGTTCGAGCCGATTGCGCTGCTGGAAACCGTCGACACCGCGCACATGTCGGTTGCGGGCATCGTCAGCAGCTGCGCGCCCGCGTTCACCGCCGTCTACATCGAGGCCCTGGCCGACGCCGGCGTGAAATACGGGCTCAGGCGCGACACCGCCTACCGGCTCGCCGCCAAGATGGTGGAGGGCACCGGCGCGCAGATCGTCGAGGAGGGCATGACCCCGTCCGCGCTGAAGGACGGCGTGTGCTCGCCGGGCGGAGCCACCATCAAGGGCGTGGTCGCGCTCGAACACGCGGGGTTCCGCGGGGCCGCCATCGGCGCCATCGAGGCCGTGCAGGGCTGAAGGTAGGCTGGAGGGCATGTCTCTTACCATTGGAATCGTCGGCTTGCCGAATGTGGGCAAGTCCACACTGTTCAACGCATTGACCCGCAACAACGTGCTGGCGGAGAACTATCCGTTCGCCACCATCGAGCCGAACACCGGCATCGTGCCGCTGCCGGACGACCGTCTGCCGGTGCTCGCCAAGCTCGTGCACACCGAGAAGATCGTGCCGGCCACCGTCACGTTCGTGGACATCGCCGGCATCGTCAAGGGCGCGTCCGAGGGCGAGGGCCTGGGCAACCAGTT
>NZ_DGVO01000049.1:0-78342 GCF_002394995.1 Bifidobacterium sp. UBA4282 | reverse complement strand
CCGGTTCAAGTCCGGTCGGGGTCGCGAATAGTGGAAACCCGGTTTTTACCGGGTTTTTTCAACTGTTCATGGCTCTGTAGCTCAGTTGGTAGAGCGAACGACTGAAAATCGTTAGGTCAGCGGATCGATGCCGCTCGGAGCCACCACCGCAGCCCCGCCACCGCGCGGGGCTTTTTATTTCCGACACGCCGGCGACACGATTTGCATAATACGCAGAACCCTGTAATATCTCTTCTTGGCTTCTTTTCCGAAAGAACGCCACGGCCCCGTAGCTCAGTTGGTTAGAGCGCCGCCCTGTCACGGCGGAGGTCGCCGGTTCAAGTCCGGTCGGGGTCGCTCATGGCTCTGTAGCTCAGTTGGTAGAGCGAACGACTGAAAATCGTTAGGTCAGCGGATCGATGCCGCTCGGAGCCACCACCGTCGCCCCGCCTCCGTGCGGGGCTTTTTCATACCGCACACAACGCAACACCTCACCGGCATCGTGCGGAGCATGCGGCTCAGTATCCGCACCTATCCGTGCGCATGTCCTCATATGCATGATGGCCGGTCGCATTCCTGCGACCGGCCATCACTTGATACGTCGTCGGTTTCACATCGTCAGGCGAGCTGACGCTCCACCCAATCGACGATGTACGGGGCAACGTGCTCGATCTGGTCGATGGCGACCTCGAATTCATGCGAACCGCCGTACCAGGGGTCAACCAGATCGATCTCATCCTCACGGCCCGCAGCAGGCTGCTGAAGATCCGGATCGAAGCTGCGGTACATATGCACCTCGGCCTGCTTGTCGGCCGGCAGCTGGCGCTTCAGCGCCCGCATGTGCGAGGCCGTCATCGGCAGGAACAGATCGGTCTCCTCGATCTCGTCGGCCTCGATGCGGTGCGCGAAATGACGGGCCGGCAGCTCGTAGCCACGCGCCTTCAGCACGCGCACGGCACGGCGGTCGATCGGGTTGCCATACTCCTCATCGCTGACGCCGCTGGACATCACGCGTACACGGTCGCCCAGCCCCCGGCGCTCGAATTCGGCGCGCAGGATGATCTCGGCCATCGGGGAACGGCAGATGTTGCCGGTGCACACGGTCATCACAGTATACGGGTGAACGCTCATATCGGTACTATCCTCCGTGAATCAACGGGTCTTGCGGTAGGTGACATAGCGGAAACCGCGAATACCGCCCTCGGACTTGGCCGGCATCAGCCACGGCGAGGTGTCGGCCACGCACCACAGCCCGGACTCCAGCAACGCCTCCATATCGGGCGCGTACGTGTCGGCCTCCACATCGGCGCGAATCTGCGTCACATACGCCTTATCCGCCTGTGGCAGCGCCTCGTTGAACAGCTGCGCGCCGCCGATGATCCAGATCTCACTGCGGTCCATGCCATCGTCCGGAATCGCCTCCTGACGCGCCAGATCCAACGCGGCCTCCAGATCGCCCACCACCGTGGCCCCCGGCGCCGCATAGTTCGGATTGCGGGAGATCACGATATTGTCGCGATTCGGCAACGGACGGTACTTGGCGCTGAGCGACTCCCACGTACGCCGGCCCATGATGACCGGATGAGAGATCGTCAGCTCCGTGAAATGCTTCAGGTCCTCGGGCAGATGCCACGGCATGCCGCCGTTGACGCCGATGGCGCCGGCATGACCTTCTTTGTCATGCGCTTCGGCCCAGATCAGATTCACCGAGAACGTCTTGGGGAAGTCGTCTCCCCAATCCTCCTCTTCCTCAAGCCCGGCTGCCCCGGGCTCGGGTTCGTGATAGCCACTGAGGCTACTATCGTGCTCCATTTCATTCACTCCTTGGGTACGTGGAACTGGCACTCAGTGTATAAGGCGGCTCAGACCGCGACCGGAGCCTTGATGGTGGGGTGGTACCGGTAGTTGACGATCTCGAAGTCGTCATACTCGTAGTCGAACAGGGAATCGGCCTTGCGGATGCGGATCTGCGGGTACGGGTACGGGTCGCGGCTCAGCTGTTCGAGCACCTGGTCGATATGGTTGTCATACACGTGGCAGTCGCCGCCGGTCCAGACGAACTCCCCCGGCTTCAGCCCCGCCTGCTGCGCCATCATCAGCGTGAGCAGCGAGTAGGACGCGATGTTGAACGGCACGCCCAGGAACATGTCGCAGCTGCGCTGATACAGCTGGCAGGACAGTCTGCCGTCCGCCACGTAGAACTGGAACAGGGCGTGGCACGGCGGCAGCGCCATCTGTTCGACCTCGGCGGGGTTCCAGGCGCTGACCACCATACGGCGCGAATCGGGGTGATTGCGGATCAGGTCCAGCACGTTGGCGATCTGATCGATGGTGCGGTTCGGGTCCTCAGGGGTCGGCGCGGGCCAGCTACGCCACTGCACGCCGTACACCGGACCCAGGTCGCCGTTCTCATCGGCCCATTCATCCCAGATATGCACGTTGTGCTCCAGCAGCCAGTTGATGTTGCCGCCGTCCGAGCCGCGCAGGAACCACAGCAGCTCATAGGCCAGGCCCTTGAAGAACACCCGCTTGGTGGTCAGCAGCGGGAACGATTCGGACAGATCGAACCGCATCTGCTGCCCGAACAGGGAGATCGTGCCGGTTCCGGTGCGATCGGATTTGAGCGTGCCTTCGGTCAGGATCCTCCTGACCAGGTCCTCATACGGCATGGGGATGTCCGTGCGAGGACGGGCGGGGATGCGGGTGCGGATGTCTGCGAGCTGTTCGGGTGTCAAAGCCATGCCCCTCAGTCTAGCGGGACGCATGCCTCAAAACGGGGGCCTGTCCGTTCGCGGCACAACCGACGGCGCGGTTTCGCGGACGGCTCACCATGGATGCGCCCCGATTCGGATACATTGGATATGTACCTGCGTACAACGACCAAGGAGGTTTAGGCATGGGCAAGCGACTGTGGGTGGAACGCAACAAGGACGGTTCCTGGGATGCGTTCAGCGATGACGGCGCGCACATCAAGTTCGGCAAGGGCAGGGGGCAGTTCTCCCCGGGGGATCTGATGAAGATCGCTCTGGCCGGCTGCGCGGCGCTCTCCAGCCAGTTCGCCATCGAACACACGCTGGGCGAGGGCAAGGGCGCACGCATTGTGGTCGACGGCACCTATGATGACGCCGACAACTCCTATATCAACTTCAGCGAGCAGCTGGTGGTGGACGCGGTGGATGCCGACCTGAGCGACGAAGAGGCTGACAAGCTCAAGGAGCGCATCACCCGCCATATCGACAAGGGCTGCACGGTGTCACGCACCTACGTGCACGATACGCCGGTGCGTCTGGATGTGACCGTGCGTCACTGACGGACGTCCACGGGGTACTGGCCCACACGCCGGGAGACGCCCCGTATACCCGTATATGAATGGCGGTCGCACCGGTTCGTAGGATCGGTGCGACCGCCATTGATATACGGGGACGACCGACCGTTATGCGTCGGTATCGACCGCCCCCGATAGGTGCGGATCAGCGCTTGTGGAGCGGATCGATGGCGGACTCGATGTCGTGGGCCTGCTCGATACCGGCCGTGGGCACCGAGACCTCCTCGACGCCGCTGATGTCGTCGATGGGCTTGGTCGGCACCTCCGCCGGCGAGCTGGGTACCGTATCCAGCCGCGTCTCCGCGGCCTCCACATACTTGCGCGGCACGACGTACACCGGATTGACGGCGTGCTGCAGCAATCCCTGGCTGGTGGAGCCGAACAGCAGCCCGGTGAAGCCTCCACGGCCACGGGAGCCCACAACCACCACATCATGGGTATGGCTGGCCTTGGTCAGCGCGTCCACGGCGGAACCCGGCACCACGGACTTGTTCAGCTTGAGGTTGGGGTACTTCTCAAGAATCGGCGAGACACGGACGTCCAAGTCCTCCTTGAAGGCGTCCATCACGCCCTGGTCGCCGTCCACGCCCTGCATCTTCGGCACGGCGGAGATCACGTCGAGTTCGGCATCCCAGGTCGCGGCGAAGTCGGCGGCGATCTCCAACGCCTTGATGCCCCACTTCGATTCGTCGGAACCGACGGCCACCTTGGTGATCGTGTTGTTCAGGTGCATCGGGTTGCCTTCGTCATCGGTATACGGCACCACCACGATCGGGCAGTACGCGTACGCCGGCAGGCTGGAGCTGGTGGTGCCCAGCAGACGCTCGGCCAGACCACCCTTGCCGCGGTTGCCGATGACGATCAGGTTGTAGTTGCGAGACAGTTCCACGAATACGGAGGCCGGGTCTCCGGTGACGATCAGTGTGG
This sequence comes from Bifidobacterium sp. UBA4282, assembly GCF_002394995.1. Classification (NCBI taxonomy): domain Bacteria; kingdom Bacillati; phylum Actinomycetota; class Actinomycetes; order Bifidobacteriales; family Bifidobacteriaceae; genus Bifidobacterium; species Bifidobacterium sp. UBA4282. The sequence continues at coordinate 74,111 of NZ_DGVO01000049.1, read as the reverse complement.
CGGCCTCGACGCCCTGTTCGTCGGCAATGGCTTTGGCCTTGGACAGGATCTCCTGGGCATCGCTATGCGCCGCGTTGTCATCCCCCATGGCGGTGTACGTGGCGTCGAATGAGACCGCGGCGTAGCTCGGCAACGAATACGCACAGACGATCTGCAACGTCAATCCGGCGTGCTTGGCGTAATTCGCGGCCCACCACGTGGCCTTGTAGCTGGCGTGCGAGCCATCCACGCCAACGAGGATCGCTTTGTCGTTAATCATGACGACCTCCCTTGCAATACTGGCGACGCCGCTCCGCATCGCCTTAGCACTACAATACCGCGGGATTCCGGGAAGTTCCGGTAACGCTGTGAGAAAACCCTCCACAAACGTCTCGACGCGCCCCGCAGGCGAGGCGCGTCGAGACATTCGTGTGAAGACGGTTTACGGCTCAGACCACACGGCGGATGGCGTAGCCGCCGCCCGGGAACACCCAGGCGACCGCCGCGGTGTTGGTGCCGGCACCGTAATCCATGGCGTTCATCACCATGCCGTTGCCGATGTAGATGGCCGCGTGGCCGGCGCTGGCGATGATGTCGCCGGGCTGGGCTTCAGCCAGGCTGCCCACCGGCGAGCCGACGCTCATCATCGCGCCCGAGGTGCGCGGCAACGAGACACCGAACTGGGCGAACACGTACTGCACGAATCCGGAGCAATCCCAGCCGGACGGGCTGGTGCCGCCGTACAGGTACGGATAACCGATGAAATTCAGCGAATACTCCGCGATGGCGGCGCCGGTGGCGCTGGCCGGCGGAGTCGGCACGGACGCCGCGGCGGAGCTGGTGGTGCTCAGCGATTCACGCGCGGCGGAACGGCTGGCGGCCTGCGCAGCAGCGGCCTCGGCCGCGGCCTGTTCGGCGGCCTCGGCGTCCTTCTCCGCCTGGGACTTGGTCTGCGGCACATCCAGCGCCTCGATGCCGCCCCAATCGGCATCCTGATCGACGGAGGTGGAGGTGGATTCGGCGAACAGATCCTTGCGGACCGTGGTCACCTTGGGGAACGAACGAGAAGAGGTGGTGACCTCCGCATCCTCGGCGGAGGCGACGGGAGCCGTTGCCACGAACAGCGTACCTGCGGCAACGAGCGCGGTCATGAACGAAACGGTCTTACGTGCAATACTCATCAGTTTCACTAAGTTACCCCACGCCGTGTACATTCCAACGCACCGGCCCCGGCATACAAAACCGGCGCGATTCCAAGGAATCACGCCGGTATCACCGTCCGTACGCCGTATCCGGCGACCGCGGTCAGAAGTGGATGTACTGGTAATTGGCCGTATCGGAGAATACGCGGGTGCTGGAGAAGTAGCCGGGGAATCCGGAGCCCATCTCCGAAACGCGCACGCTGCCGTCGGCGTAGATCTCCTCCACAATCGCCACATGGCCGTAGCCCCACGAGGAACCGGCCTGGCCACCCTGGAAGACCATGATGTCGCCGATCATGCGCGGCGTATTGTCCACCCAGTAGCCCATCGCGGCCGCGGATGCCGCCCACTGGGCGCCGTTGCCGAAGAACGAGCCGACCGGCAGCCCCAGCTGGTGGCGGCGCTCGTACGCCCACCACGTGCAGTTGTTGGCGGCGTAACGGTTGCCGACATCGCCGATCTCATGGTTCGGGTTGAATCCGGCCGGCGCCATGCTGTAATCGATGTTCGTGTAGCTTGCCAAACCGGAATCCGTGCTAGTGCGGACCTGGGAACGGGACACCGTGGACGACGCGGCGGCAGCGGCCTGCTGTTCGGCCTGGCGACGGGCCTCCTCCTCGGCGCGCTGCTGCGCGGCCTCGGCATCCTTCTCCGCCTGGGACTTGGTCTGGGGAACGTCCAACGTCTCCGCGCCGCCCCAGTCGGTGCCCTCGTCCACCGCCACGGAGGACGATTCGGCGAACAATTGGGTGCGGCCTTCGTTCATGCCGCGGAACGAGCGCACAGACGTGACCGGGGAAGCCTCCTCAGCCGTGGCCATGGACGGCAACGATACAACGCCAACCACGCCAAGGGCAATCACTGCAGCGGCGGCGGCACAGGATCGGGTAAAGCTTGTCATCAACGCCTTAGCGTATCATCACAGCTCTATCACATCGGGCGTGCGGCGAGCGGGAAAGGATTGCGGGACATAACGACACGCCACAGCGATGCCGCCACGGCCCCCGTCCATCCGCAATACATGTCAGTAGTGGATGAACTGGAAGTCGCTCGGATTGGTGTACGTCTTGGAGTAGGTCTTGCCGTTCATCGACGCGCCGCACTCGGAGGTGACGATCGAACCGTCCGGGTTGATCTGCTCGACGATCGCCACATGGCCGTAGTAGCCGTCGGCGCCGGCCTGACCGGCGGCGAACACCATGATGTCGCCCACATGACGCGGGGTGTTGTCCACCCAGTAGCCCAGGGCACGAGCGGAATTCGCCCACATGTTGCCGTTGCCCATATACGAGCCGACCGGCAGACCCAGCTCATGGCGGCGCACATACACCCACCACGTGCACTGGCTGAACGAGTAGGCGTTACCGCTGTCGCCGGTGGCGTGGTTCGGATTGAACCCGGCGGGCAGCACGTTGTAGTCCTGATCCATCAGAGCCGCCACCTGCGGGTTGTTCGCCAGGGAGCGCGACATCTGATTCACATCCAGCTGCGAGGCGTCGCCGGTGGCCTGCCATTCACCTTCGCTGGAGATCTGGGCGGTGTCGGCGGACCCCGCGGTCTCCTGCGACGCGGCAGCCGTATCGGTAACGGCGCCATCGGACAGGGCGCTCAACGGCGCACGATCCTCGGAACGGGACACCACATCGGTGGTGATGCGCTTGAGCTGAGTAGTGGTGGTGGCGGTATCGGCCAGGATGCTGCCCTTGATGTCATCCGGTCCGGCCAATGCCACGGCAGTGGCCGCCGTGCCGACCAGCGCGGCGAGCGAAGCCGAGGTAAGGATGTGGGAACGACGCTCGGCGGCCCGTGCCGCTTCACGCAGCGCGCGGCGGGTCTGGGGAGCCACCTCGTTGAGGCGTTCGACAACGGCCTGATCCAGCCCGAGGACGGCACCGTTGGACTGCGTCATCTGCGCCATGCGCATCGCCTTGGCGCTGTGCGCACCGCTGCCGCTCGAGAACAGGGAACGGGACGTGCGGATATACTGGCGCGAGTTATTGGCCGCCTGATGGGCTGCATGCCTCATATCTCAATTGCTCCTTGCCGGATTCCTGGCGTCTCACCATGGAAACGTCCTGCCGTCACGGTTGTTTACCGTACAACAAGCCCCGCCCAAACCAGTCGCCTCATCGACGCACATCCCCCGAAACCACACCGGCCCGTCACGGCGAAACCGTTGCAATCGCGGCGTTTGCCCCATTCAGGCATGGTCCGGCCGCCGTGTGCCGACCCCTGTGAGCATTCCGGGCGTGTCACCTCGGACCCGCCGTCCCGCAGCACAGCATGTGTCCAGCAAACGGTCAGAATATGGCGCAATCCGCCCACAGGGCTAGGCTGGTTCGCATGGCCACCATCACGATTCCCCCATCCATGTTGCCCGAGGACGGACGCTTCGGTTCGGGACCGAGCAAGATCCGCCCTGAACAGGTGCAGGCGTTGGACGCCGGCGCCACCACGGTTCTGGGCACGTCGCACCGTCAATCCACCATCAAGCAGATCGTCGGGTCGATTCGCGCGGGGCTGGCCGAATTCCTCCGCATTCCCGATGACTACGAGATCGTGCTGGGCAACGGCGGCGCCACGGCGTTCTGGGACATGGCCTGCGCCTCACTGATCACCCGGCGGGCAGCGTTCGGCGTCTACGGGTCGTTCAGCGCCAAATTCGCCGACTCCGCGGCCTCCGCCCCGTTCCTGGAGGATCCGGTCGTCTACCGGTGCGAACCCGGCGACTGCCGACTGCCCGAATACACCGAATACGTGGATGCCTACTGCTGGGCCCATAACGAGACCTCCACCGGAGTCGCGGCCCCGGTGCATCGCATCGCAGGCAGCCTGGAGCAGGGCGCTCTGACCATCGTGGACGCCACCAGCGCCGCCGGCGCGCTGCCGGTGGACATCAGCCAGACCGACGCCTACTACTTCTCCCCGCAGAAGGCGTTCGGCTCCGACGGCGGACTGTGGATCGCGGCGCTCTCCCCCGCGGCGATCGACCGCGCCTACGGCATCGCGCAGAGCACCTCGCTGGAAGGCGTGCTGCGCTGGATTCCGCCGTTCCTGTCGCTGAAATCCGCCATCGAGAACTCCCGCAAGGACCAGACGCTCAACACGCCCGCCATCGCCACGCTGATCATGCTCAACGAGCAGCTGCAGTGGCTGAACAACAACGGCGGCATGGCATGGGCCACCGCACGGTGCGCCAAGAACGCGTCATTGCTGTACCAGTGGGCGGAGCAATCCGATTACGCGCATCCGTTCGTTGCAGACCCCGCACTGCGCTCGAACTCGGTGGTCACCATCGACCTCGACGACCGGATCAACGCCAAGCAGGTCACCGCGGCGCTCCGGGAGAACGGTATCCTGGACACCTCCGGCTACCGCAAGCTCGGGCGCAACCAGCTCCGCGTCGGCGTGTTCCCGTCGGTGGAGCCCGCGGACGTGGCGGCGCTGACGAACTGCGTCGATTACGTTGTCGGTCAGCTGTGGGAGTGATTGCCGGCCGTGTCGGTTCCGAGATAGAGTACTGTCATGAAGTTCGCCCCGATCATTGATCCCAACGCGCGCAAACCGGCACCGAAGCCCGTGCGCGTCGATTTGCGCAAGGCATTCACCATCGGCACCATGCTGTGGATCGTCGCCGCCATCATCTGCCTGATTCTGCAGCACTTCGGACTGGTGTCGATCAGGGTGACGCTGGTATGCGGCATCGGCGTGGTCATCGGACTGATGATGCTCGTCTGGGAACATTTCGACCGCTGGGACTACCGCCGACTGGGAGAATAGCCCCGGGCCGCATCACGCCCGCCGCCTACCGGGCGACGGGCAATGACAACGTGAACGTGCTGCCCTGCCCCACACGGCTCCACACCGATGCGGAACCATGGTGGGTCAGCGCCACATGCTTGACGATGGCGAGGCCCAGGCCGATGCCGTCCCGCGTGCGCTCGTTCTGGTTGCTGCCCCGGTAGAACCGTTCGAACACATGCGTCTGCTCCTGCTGCGGGATGCCGCATCCGCAGTCGATGACCCGGATCTCCACCGTGCCGCCATCCTGGGCCGCGCGGACGACGATGGTGACGGACCCACCGTCCGGGGAGTACGCCACGGCGTTGTCCACCAGCTTGGCAACGGCGATGCGGATCTGCTCGGTATCCCCGTGAACACGCATATCGACGTCCCCGGTCAGCGAGAGGTGAACGCCGCGGTCCGCAGCGCTCGCCTCCGCGGCCGCGACGACGGCCTCCAGCGGTTTGCGCAGCGCAATGACATTCGCGGCCGACGGGGTGATGGGCTCCTGCGCCTTGATCAGCAGGAGCAGATCCGACACCATGCGGTTCAGATGGCCGCAGGTCGTCCGCACCTGCCGTGCATCCCGCGCGATGCGCTCCCGGTCGCCCTCGCCCTGTTCCAGGGAATCCGCCAGATTCATCAGCGCCTCGGTGGGCTTCAGCAGCTGTTCGGAGACGTTCGTGATGAACGAGTCGCGCGTCTGGGCGAACCGGATGACGTCGCTCAGATCCTCGATCATCACCACCACGAACCGGTCGCTGATGCGCCCCACGGTGATCTTCAGCCAATTCGGGCGGGTCACCGACCTGCGGCGGCGTCGCTCCTTGGCCTCGGCGCACAGATCGTCGAAGGCATGCTCATACTGCCACGGCGTGCGGGTCTCCACGTTAAACTGCGCGCGTCCGCCATGCTCGCGGACCTCATGGATCTGCTCCAGCACACGTTCGTCGGCGATCGCGTCGTCAATCACCACACCCAGGGTATATGCCGCCGGGCTGGCCCTGACGACCTCGTCGTCGTCATCCACTACAATCGACGCCCCCGGCAGCACCGACAGCAGCGATGCCGTGGAATCGTCCAGATCATCATCCTCGTCCTCCTCCGCTTGCCGACGATGCGGCAGGACACGCTGCACCTCCGCCTCCAACCGGCTCACCGGCGACGCTCCCCCGAACAGTTTGGTCATCACCGGGGTGATCCGGTCCACCACGAAGAACCCGACCGTAACGATCACGGCCACGCCCACAATGCCGAACGCGACGAAGATGAGAATGCTGGGATCGATGAATTCAGGCATAGGGTCATTCTCGCACAACCGCGGCAAGATGAATAACAGGTGAACCATCCGGTGAATTCTCAGCCAACAACGGGTAGCCATTGACTACGTTGTCCGCAAAACACAGCCAAAAATATTACACTGGTTGAGGTTGTACAGCACTACCCACGAAAGGCATGAACAATGCGCGTTATTTTCGACGAGGAGCTCAAGGCCGTTGCCGATGACCTCGATCGCATGGTGCAGGATGTGCGCAAGGCGATCAACGGCGCGGGCAACGCGCTGCTGAACTCGGATCTTGAAGCCGCCCAGGCCGTCATCGACGGCGATATCGAGATCGATGCGCTCGAGTCGAGCGTCATCGACCAGTGCGTGAAGCTGCTGGCCAAGCAGAACCCGGTGGCCACCGATCTGCGCGTGGTCGTCTCCACGCTGCGACTGGCCGCCACGTTCGAGCGCATGGGTGACCTGGCCCGCCATATCGCGGAAACCGCACGCCGCACCTACCCGCAGTCCCCGCTGACCGACGACGCCAAGCAGCTGTTCACCGAGATGCAGGAATTCCTGACCATGACCGCCGATCGCATGGTCGCCATGCTGCAGGACCGCAACACCGCCATCGCCGAGCAGGTGATCGTGGATGACGACAAGCTCGATGCGCTGCACCAGAAGACCTTCGATCTGATGCTCTCCGACGAGTGGCAGGGCACCAAGCAGCAGCTCATCGACCTGGTGCTGCTGGGCCGCTACATGGAGCGCCTCGGCGACCATGCCGTGTCGGCCGCCCGCCGCGTGGTCTTCATCGTCTCCGGCTTCGATCCGTCCAAGGAGCCGTCCCGCGACGAGGACGGCAGCGTCTATTAATCATTAGTCGCCAACGCGTTGCCGAACGCGAGTCATAGCGCAACCGCCGAGTGGTTATCCACCCGGCGGTTTTTCATACCCGACTACGTAGTCCACGCTGTGGTCCTGCAACACGCCCGGCCTCTGCGGACTCTGATACATCGTGACTCTGGCACATTCCACAAAACGTTGAAATATCAAGGTTTTGAACTTGCGTCACAGTCACAAAAGTGTCAGAGTCCGCACAGGCCGGGCGTGTTGTTGAGATCGGGGCCAAGGCTGCGGGGTGTAGGGAACAGGGAGGGGACAGTACGGAATACGACAAAGGGGTTGCACGAGATTTCGTGCAACCCCTATTGAACAGCAGCTAAGCTTAACGTGTCACTTCTGGCCCTGGGCGGCGACGGCGGCGGCACCGGCGGCGGCAGCCTCCGGATCCAGGTACTCGCCACGCGGCTTGATCGGCTTGAAGTTCTCATCCAGCTCGTACAGCAGCGGAATGGCGGTCGGGATGTTGACCTTGGCGATCTCCTCCTCCGACAGGCCGTCGAGCATCTTGACGATGGCACGCAGCGAGTTGCCGTGGGCGGCGATCAGGACGGTCTTGCCGGCCTTGAGCTCCGGGATGATCTCCGACTCCCAGTACGGGGTCACACGCTCGACCACGTTGGCCAGGGCCTCGGTCTCCGGGACCGGGTCGCCGGCGTAACGCGGATCGTTGTTCTGGGCGTACTGGTCGTTCGGATCGATCTCCGGCGGCGGGGTGGCATAGGAGCGGCGCCAGATCATGAACTTCTCGTCGCCGTACTCCTCGCGGATCTCGGTCTTGTTCTTGCCCTGCAGAGCGCCGTAGTGACGCTCGTTGAGACGCCAGTTGCGCTTGACGGGGATCCACAGACGATCGGCCTCGTCAAGGGCGATGTTGGCGGTGTTGATGGCACGACGCAGCAGCGAGGTGAAGACGATGTCCGGCAGGACGTTCTTCTCCTTGAGCAGCTGGCCGCCGCGCTTGGCTTCCTCGACACCCTGCTCGGTCAGCGGGACGTCGACCCAGCCGGTGAACTGATTGGTTTTGTTCCATGCGCTCTGTCCATGACGGAGCAGTACTAGTTTGTAAGACATGCACCCAGTTTACGCGACAAACCCGACGATACGGTGCATCTCGAACCGGATTATGGAACCGGTTCGGCGTTGCGCCGCAGCCGGACCGACAATCAAGCCACAACGGTGCCGATGACGAACGCCGAAGCCGCGCATAACCCCGCCACGGCGTACAGCCCCCGGGACACCGATCGCCTCCCGAAATGGCAGGCCATCGCCGCGCAGACGCTCACCAGCAACGTCGCAACCATCAATACCAGTCCCACCAATGACAGCAACGGTCTCAATCCCTCGGGCGAGCAGCTGCTGATACGCACGCCGGAGGCGGTCACCGAGAACTGGGGGCATAACCAGGTGGCCGTCGTCTGGTTCGAGGCGGATTCGCCGCGTGGCCAGACCGCGTTGTACACCATCACCCATTGAATGATGGATGCGATGACGCCCCGCGCCGTGGCGATGCGACGGTCCGCGGCAGCCGCCTCCCCCACGGCGTCACCGTCATAGGACACCGAGGCGATCGCCCACGAGCAGCAGGCGGACAGCGCCGCACCACGTATGCCGCCGATGAACGTCACGTGATAACAGACCAGCGCATGGGTGGTCAGTGCGACGCCGAACCCCCAGATTGCGGCCAACGTGTCGTTCGCCGTCCGCGTCGTCAACCGCAGCCCGATCCGATCGCAGACATGCCACCCCGCCTGCAGCCACACCACAAAGAACGCCACGAGCCATACCAGCGGCAGCCACGCCGCCCCGGCCAACACCCCCAGAGCGAGCCCCACTACCAGGAACGCCGGCAGCGTCCACAACATCGCGTTCCGCGCACGACGCGCCGAACGCATCATCACGCCGCCCGCATGCAGTCCACCGGCGACGTCCAAATGCGCCGCCATCTCGCAATACACGGCGAACACCACGGCCAGCAGCAGGCACAGCGCCGAGACGATGACGAACCATGCCAGAGGGGTGACGCACAGCCCCGCATCCACACGGGGATCATCGACATTATGACCGCCAATCATCGGGCACATGTAGTGGCGGGCATCCCCTCCCCAATTGTCCAGATACAACGGTGCGAACGACGTACCGGCACCGATCAGCACCGCGATGACGGCAGATGCGGACAGCCACGGCCACACCGTATACGAACGCCGCATGGAATCCCCCTTCCCTCGATACCACGGATTATAGGCTGGGGGATGACGCGGAATCGCGGGGCGGAGACTCAGATCGCCGCTAGGCCAACGTATCCCACGGCGCATACCAGTAGCGACAAACCGACCAACGGCAGCGCACGGGCATGGTCGCGCCGCAGCATCGCACGGATGGTCAGGGCCGCAATCGCCAGACAGACAACGCCGTACGCCGCCACCGCCCATGTCAAGGTGTCGGGCGGCGATGGCAACGCGCACGCCCATCCCCCGGACGACCCGGATTCCTGCTCACCTGATGCGTTGACGCCCACCCATGAACTCGTCCGCCACCAGCACGGCAATCCCACCAGACTCAACGCGGACAGCACGAGCGGCGACAACGCCAACACCGCCACGGGAACGAACGCGACGGTGTACGCCGCCACCGCCAGGATACGCGCGCGCCGCTCCCCCAGCCGCACCGCCAACGTACGTTTGCCATGCACGCGGTCCGAATCAATGTCGCGCAGATTATTGACCATCAGCAGCACGCAGGAGAGCAGGCCGGCCTGCACCGCGCCCAGCACCCCCGTCGCGGTGACGGTTCCGCGCAGCACGAACTGGGTCCCCAGCACCGCCACCAGGCCGAAGAACACGAAGACGAACACCTCACCCAGGCCGGCGTATCCGTACGGATGTCGACCGCCGGTGTAGCACCAGCCGGCCAGCAAGCAGCACACGCCGATGATCAGCAGCCACCAGTATCCGGTGATCGCGATAATCGCCAGACCGCACAGGCAGGCAAGTGCCGCCGCCACGCCGGCCGCCGCCAACACCCGTTTCGGCGGCACACCGGAGGCGACCAGACGCGCGGGGGCATGGATGGAGGTCGCCGCGTCGCCGTCGTGCATGCCCGAGGCGACGACCGCTACGGGCGGGGTGCCGGTCGGTACAGCCGACGAGGACGATGTCGGCGACGCGGGCGGCGCGGACGATGCCACCCCGCGTCCCGCGTCCGTGCCGCGGACGCCGTCTGAGTAGTCGTTGGCAAAGTTGACGGCGATCTGCAGGAACAGGGCGACCAGCACGCACAGGATCGCCAGCGGCCAGAACCGCGATTCCAGCGTGGTTTGCGCGGCACGATTGATTGCGCAGGATTCCGGCGCGGGGTAGGTCAGTACGCATACGCCGAACTGTCGGACGGAAGCCCATGCCGCGGTCGCGCCGATGACCACCGGCGCCACGCTGGCCGGCAGCGTCTGCGGCCGCATCCCCTTCAACCAGATCGCGATTCCCATACCGCCATGGTCTCGCAGAGGATGGATATCGCCGGCGTCGGGGCCCTGCGACCCGTGCCGACGGCCGGCACGTGACCGACGACTTGCGGCGCGAATGAGTCCATGACAGGGGACCTAATCAACAACAAGGCCTTCCCGTCCGCATGGGACGGGAAGGCCCGAATCAATGTCTATGGCGCAACCGCGGGGGTTGAGAGCACCATCACGGCGATGCGGCCGCGAAGTCCGCCGTTCCTACTGCAGGTTAAGCGGCTTGACCAGCGGGAAGGTGATGGTCTCGCGGATCGTGGCACCGGTCAGGGCGATGAGCAGACGGTCGATGCCCATGCCCATGCCACCGGCCGGGGGCATGCCCACGCCCAGGGCCTCAAGGAAGTCCTCGTCGATGTCCATCGCCTCGGCGTCGCCGGCGAGCGCATCCTTGGCCTGGGCCACGAAGCGTTCGCGCTGCACGACCGGATCGTTGAGTTCGGAGTAGCCGGTGGCCAGCTCGAAGCCGCGCACGTACAGATCCCACTTCTCCACCACGCCGGGCTTGGTGCGGTGCGACTTGACCAGCGGCGAGGTCTCGACCGGGAAGTCGCGTACGAACACCGGCTCGTAGAGCTTGTCCTCGTAGAAGTGCTCCCACAGGTGTTCGACGAGCTTGCCGTGGTTCTCCACGTCGTCGCGCTCCACGCCGAGCTTGTCGGCGATGGCGCCGAGGTGTTCCACGCTGGTGCCGGGGGCGTCCGGGCCGCCGTTCGGGATGATCTCCTCGCCGAGGGCTTCGGAGAGCGACTCGTACATGCTGATGGTCTTCCATTCGCCGCCGAAGTCGTATTCGGTGCCGTCCAGCAGCGTGACCTTCAGCGAGCCGAACACGTCCATGGCGGTCTGCTGCACGAGCTCCTTGGTCAGCTGACCGATGGTGTCGTAGTTGCCGTAGGCCTGGTAGGCCTCCACCATCGTGAACTCGGGGGCGTGCGTGGCGTCGACGCCCTCGTTGCGGAAGTCGCGGTTGATCTCGAAGACGCGGTCGATGCCGCCGACCAGGCAACGCTTGAGGAACAGCTCCGGGGCGATGCGCATGAACAGGTCGATGTCGAAGGCGTTCATATGCGTGGTGAACGGGCGGGCCGCGGCGCCGCCATGCACGGTCTGCAGCATCGGGGTTTCGACCTCGATGAAGTCATGGTTGTCGAAGGTGCGGCGTAGCGAGGCCACGGCCTTGGAACGGTTGCGCACCATGTTGCGGATGCGCTCGTCGGCGATCATGCCGAGGTACGGCTTGCGCGTACGCGTGTCGTCGTTGAGCTCCTTGTGCAGGGCGGGCAGCGGCTGCAGCGCCTTGGCGGCGATGGCCCACTCGGAAGCGAACACGGACAGCTCGCCGGTCTTGGAGGCGATGACGCGGCCCTTGATGAACAGATGGTCACCCAGATCCACCAGCTGCTTGAACTGCTTCAGCGAATCCGCGCCGATCTCCTTCTTGGAGATCATGCCCTGGATGGTGGTGCCGTCGCCGGCGGACAGCTGCACGAAGCACAGGCCGCCCGCATTGCGCAAGAACAGCACGCGGCCGGCGATGCCGACCACGTCCTCGGTCTCCTGGCCGGCCTCCAGCTTGCCGTCGTAGTCGGCGCGCACCTGTTCGATGGTGTGGGTCACGCCCACCTCGACCGGGTACGGGTTGATGCCGTCCTTGATCATCATCGCACGCTTGGCCACGCGCATCTGCACCTGCTCGGGGTGCGCCAGCGGACCGAACTCCTTGTTGCCCGGGTCCACGGCCTCGTCCAGCGTCGCGCCCTCATCCACGCGCGCGGCGATGGCGGCGTCCTGCGCCATCAGCATCTCGGCGCGTTCGATGGTGGTCATTGCGGGAGCAACGGCCTCTTCCTCGTTCTGATTCTCAACGTTTTCAGTCATGTCACACATAAGCGTCCAGTGTACCGAGACGCCGATACACGCCGTAAGACACGCCGGTTGCATTTGTCCCCGGTTTCGTTGTATTATCTTCTGCGTTGCCAAAACGGGCTGTAGCGCAGCTTGGTAGCGCGCTTCGTTCGGGACGAAGAGGCCGCGGGTTCAAATCCCGCCAGCCCGACAACTCAAAGGGAACCACTGGTTACGGTGGTTCCCTTTTTCCATGATTACGGCAATGTCAAGGAAACCACTATGAAAAGAAGCATCCTGGCCCTGGCCTCGGGCGCGTTCGTGCTCGGCGCCGCGGAATTCGTGATGATGGGCATCCTGCCCCAGGCCGCCGCGGCGATGGGCGTCGACATCCCGACCGCGGGCAACTACATCTCCTCCTATGCCATCGGCGTGTGCGTCGGCACGCTGATGCTGGTCTTCGGCCGCCGCGTGCCGCCGAAGAAGCTCATCCTGCTGTTCATGGCGATCACGCTGGTCGGCAACCTGCTGAGCGCCGTGGCGCTGAACTCGCCGATGCTCATCGTGGGACGCTTCATCTCCGGGCTGCCGCATGGCGCGTTCTTCGGCACCGCCACGCTGATCGCCAAGACCCTGGCCGACAAGGGCAAGGAGGCGCAGGCCGTCTCGATGATGGTGACCGGTCAGACCGTGGCGAATATGCTCGGTGTGCCGGCGGGCACGATGATGGCCGAATTCATGTCCTGGCGTCTGGCCTTCGGCATTCTGGCGGCATGGGCCGCCACGACGGTTGTGCTGGTGCTGGCGTGGGTGCCGCGCGTCGATCCGATCAAGGATGCGGGCCTGGCCGGCCAGTTCCGTTTCCTCAGAAAGCCCGGCCCGTGGATGGTGCTGATCGCCGTATTCACCGGCAATGCCGGCATTTTCTGCTGGTGGAGCTATGTATCGCCGTGGCTGACCGAAGTGGGCGGTTACGCGTCGGGCGTGGTGCCGCTGCTGATGATGCTCGCGGGCTTCGGCATGGTGGTCGGCGGCCTGGTCGGCGGCCGCATCTGCGACCGTTGGCGTCATGCGGGTACCGCCGCGCTCGGGCAGGCGATCTCCGGCATCGGTCTGCTGTTCGTGTTCCTTGTTCCGGGTTCCCCGGTGATCTGCGCCATCCTGACCTTCTGGATTGCGTTCGGGTTGTTCTTCGTTTCCTCGCCGCAGCAGTTGCTGATGGCGGAGGCCGGCAAGGGCGGCGGCGAGCTGCTCGGTGGTGCCACCGTGCAGGTGGCATTCAACTTCGGTAACGCGGTCGGCTCGATCATCGGCGGCGCCATGCTGACCGTCTCCGGCATGGACTACCACTATCCCGCACTCGGTGGTCTGCCGTTGGCGGTGATCGCCGTGGCGCTGCTGGCGCTGTTCTCGCGCCGGTATGAAGGCAACGCAGCCTCCACTGAACAATCACGATGATTCAGTGGGCGGGTTAGACCTTCAGTGGGCGGCCTGTGGCGGACCTCCGTCACAGGCCGCCTTGATATATCGCCGTTATCCGTCGGCATGCCCGGCAGGCACCCGCCCACTGAACGCGAAATCCGCCCGCTGAAGCCGCCGCCGACCGTACACTGGTGTCAGTACCCATATCGGGCAAGGAGCGATGATGGATAACGACACGTTGCAGGCGGCGTTGGCCGCGTGGGCCGCAGGCGAAGGTGAACATAACGACGCGGGTGTCTCCGCCACACCCAACTTGTCCGAATCGGGGGAATCGTCCGATTGCAACGATGCACAAGCCGCCGATTCACACGAATCGGCCGATTCGGACAATATGAATTCCAGCTCCGCTGCCGCCACGTTTGACGCCGAGGCCTTCCTCACAGGGCTGGACGCGATCTTCGAGGCGCATGAAGGCGCGACCAAGGCCGAACCGTATCTGCTGCAGGCCATGGATGATGCGGAGAACGCGGGGGATGACGCCGGGCTGCTCACCGTGCTCAATGAGACGATGGGGTTCTACCGCTCGCAGGGCCGGCATGAGGACAACCAGTGGATTGTGCAGCGGTCCATCGAACTGGCGTTGCGTATGCGGCTGGAAGGCACCGAAGCCTGGACCACCACGCTGATCAACGCGGCCACCAGCATGCGGGCCGCGGGCCGATACGACCAGGCCGAGGACCTGTACCGCCAGGCCATCGACTCGGCCAAGACCACGCTCTCCCCCACTGACCGGCGCACGGCGGCCCTGCACAACAACCTGTCCATGCTCTACAGCGAGACCGGCCGCCCCGAACAGGCCCTGCACGAACTGGAGGCGGCGCTGCGGGTGCTGGAAGCCGCCAGCGTGGACCCGTCGAACGACATCGACATCGCCGCCACGCATACGAACATCGCGCTAATCCTGCTCGAACTGCCCGCGGACGAACGGCACACGGGGTCCTCCGGCGAGACCGAGCATGCCGGGGCACCGTCCAATCGCATGACGCCGCCTGCCACGTCCCCGGACTCCCCAACCGACAACAGCACCCCCGCCGCCGCGCACCTTGACGAGGCGATGCGCCACGCCCGGCAATCCCTGAATATCTACCGCACCGCCGGCCAGGAGCATGCCGGCCATTATGCCTCGGCTCTGGCCGGTTACGCCCAGGTGTGCCTGGCCGCCGGACACGCCGATAAGGCCGTCCGGCGCTACCGTCAGGCCCTGTCGGTGATCGAGGAGAACTACGGCCGGGACAACGACTACTACCGCATCACCGCGGCCAATCTGGTCCAGGCGCAGGAGAAGGCCGCCGAAAGCGAACTCTCCGGCGTTATCGCCACGCCCGGCACCGCCACGCCCGATGCCGCCGCGTCATCAGGCACCGTGCAGTCAGACAACACGCCGGCGCACACCATCCCCGGACTCAAGCTGGCCCGCGCCTACTGGCAGGAGTTCGGCAAACCGCTGATCGCCGAACGCTATCCCGAGTATCAGGGCCGCATCGCCGCCGGCCTGGTGGGGCACGGTTCGGAATGCTACGGCTTCGACAACGAGCTCTCCCACGATCACGACTTCGGCCCCGGCTTCTGCCTGTGGCTGACCGACGAGGATTATGCGGCGATCGGCGAGCGGCTGCAGGCCGATTACGAGTCGCTGCCGGACACGTTCATGGGTTTCGGTCCGAAATCCCAGACCGCCCGCGCGCAGGGTGCCGGCCGCCGCGTCGGCGTGTTCCGCATCGGCGATTTCTTCGAGTCGATCACCGGCTACCGCCAGGCCCCGCCCGCTGATAGGCCACACGAGTGGCTGATGCTGGACGAGCCCACATTGGCCGCGGCCACGAACGGCGAGGTGTTCGCCGATCCGTTGGGCGCGTTCTCCAAAACGCGCCAGGGTTTCAAGCTCATGCCGGAGGATGTGCGCCTCTCGCTGATCTCCCGGCGCCTGGGGATGATCGCGCAGGCGGGCCAGTACAACCTGCCGCGGATGCTGCATCGGGGC
The DNA here is from genome assembly GCF_002394995.1 of Bifidobacterium sp. UBA4282. Lineage (NCBI taxonomy): Bacteria > Bacillati > Actinomycetota > Actinomycetes > Bifidobacteriales > Bifidobacteriaceae > Bifidobacterium > Bifidobacterium sp. UBA4282. Next base: position 58,152 of record NZ_DGVO01000049.1, on the reverse strand, counting down.
GATGGCGCGGCCGCCTGGTGCGCGATCAACGAGTTCGCCGAGGCCGTGGCATCCCTGGTGTTCCTGATCAACACGCCGGTTTCCGCCGGGTACATGCCGTACTACAAGTGGCGGTTCGCCGCGCTGCGCCGCCTCTCGCGCCGCATGGCCGCCCGCCTGCCGGACGTGTGCGCGCAGTTGGAGGATGTCCTGCGACTGGCGTCGGCGGCGTGTTTCGGCGGCGTCGGGTTCGGCGAGGGCGGTAAGGGTGCCGCCCCGGCCGCGGAGCAGGTCGTCTCGGTTGTGGAATCGATCTGCGCCGAGATCGTGGCCGAGCTCAGGCGCGAGGGGCTGACCGACTCCGATGAGACGTTCCTGGAATGGCAGCGCCCCTATGTGGAGGAGCATATCGAGCACCGGGACGCCTGCCTGGTGAGCCTGTAGCAGGCTTGTGGCGGGCCGCCGCAGCCTGTGGCGCACCCACAATGGAATCCGTACGGAAAGGAGCAGTCATGGATCTTGTCGAAGAGGTCATCCGTCGCGAATGGGACCAGTTCCAACGCACCGAGAACGAGGGTGGCCGCGCCTCCTGCCAGGGCAATTGGCCGATGTTCCATCAGATGCGGGCCAGCCAGTTCATGACCTGGCCCGAGGATCTGCTGCGCAGCTATCTCGATGATCTGGATGAGGCGAACCGGGTCGGCCGCAATCTGGTGACCGAGAAATACGCCCGGATGATGGCCTCCACCGCGCCCGACGAGTACCGCGAGCGCATCGAGCCGTTCATCCCCCGCCTGTCCGACGAGCGCATTGCCCGGCAGGAGCGGGTGATCGACGTGCAGGTGGCGTGGGCGCGCGATTTCCGCGGGCGTTACCCGAAACTGGGCGCTGCGATGCGGGTGCTGACCACGGCCGAGGACACGCTGGAGGATACGTCATTCGAAACCTATCTGCGCGGCGAACTGGGCACGTACTCCGACCGCACGATGGCCCTGTACGAGGCGATGGTGGAGAACCTGCAGGCCGCCGGCCGCAACCTGACCGAGCAGACGGTGGCCAATACCGTGCGCCTGGGCGGGTTCGCCGATCTTACCGAGGCCGAAGCCGCCCAGGCCGCGTAGGGGTCATTCCCTCGGTTCGTCATCCTTGTGCCGCATCGAGCCGATGATCCGCGCCACCGCCCATATGATGGCGACGACGATCAGGACGCCCCCGACGATGCCGCAGACGATCGCCATGATGGCGCGCGGATCCGCGCCGAGACCGGGCAGCGCCGTCATCGGGAAGCCGATGCCGAACGCCAGGACCATCGCGCCGATCAGGACCAGCAGCACGCCGAGTACGATGGTGGCCGCGCTGGGACCGGTTTTGCGAATCACCGGACGCTCACGGTGGGCCTCCACCGGCACCTGCACGTAGGCGGGCGCGGTCGGGGCGCCGCCGGCGGCGGTCTGCGTTGGCGGCGCGGTGCTGTACAGCGGCACCTGCTGCGGCATTGTGGCAGGCTCCGGTTCCGGTGAGACGGAATCCACCGGAATCGCCTGCGTGGGGGCGGCAGTTTCCGGCAGTTCGCGGGTCTCCGCCATCGGCATGGCCTGGGTGACCGCGTCATCCGTCTGCGGGATGACCTGGGTTTCGGATTCGTTGCGGGTCTCGTCACTCATGGTCGTTCTCCGTGGTCTTGTCCGCCCACTCCTGATAGGTGGGCAGGCTGTTCTGGTAGTCGTACTGCACCACGACCTGTCCCATCACGGCCGCGTCGACGTCGATAAGCAGTTCCGGGGACGCCACAGCCTTGGGATTGCCCTGATCGAATGGCCAGTACAGGGGTTCGCCGTCATAGTCCGCGTCCAGCCAGGGCGCGCTTGTTGTGGCAGCACCCAGCCACTGCCCGTTCACGGTGCTCGGCAGGTATATCCCGACCATATTCCACGGCGATGTTGCGGCCGCCCACAGACTGCCGAAGGAATCATTGCCGTCATACCAGAACGAATCGCCGGTCAGCTGCCAGGAGCAGCCGTCCGGGATCGTGATCACCACGCTGGTGCGGTATGACATCACCCGGATGGTGCCCGCGGGGCAGCTTGAGGTGGCGGTGGTGCCGTCGTTGAGCGTGACCTCATGGCTGCCGTTGTCCTCGGCGTAGTCGCTCAGGTCGATGTGCAGGACGTCATTGATGTTGTCGCCTTCCATCCACAGGCCGTCCTCAAGGCGCTGCATGGTGGCCTTGTCGGAGCCGATGGCGTCAAAGCCGTGTACCTGAATGTCCGGATCCATCCCGGAACCGTCGGCGTAGGCGTATTCCGTGCGCGTCCGCATCATCCGCTGGAACATCACCGAATAGGCCAGTCCGCCGAACGCCAAAGTGACCGCCAGGAACGCCGCCAGCCAGACGAACGGATGCAGGCCGCCGGTCCGGCGTCCGATGCAGCCGAGGATCACGATGATCAGACCAATCGCCACGCAGACGCCGCCAATCCAGATCATGCCCCCGCCGAGCAGCGTCTCCAGATCCGCGCGCGTGTCGGCCCACGAGAACAACATGCAGGCGAACGACAGGAAGATCAGTCCGGTCACGATCAGCACCAGCAGCGGCCCCGCCGGCTTGCGACGGGCGACACGCGGCTTGGGGGCCGGCTGCGGGGCGCGATAGGGCGAGGTCATCATCGGCGGCACCGCCGCCGATGAGACCGGGGCAGCCCCGGTCGGCGCGCCTGCCGGAACGTCGGCCGAAGCGTCAGCCATGGGCATGCCGCCGGTCGACCCCGTACCAGCCGGCCCCGTACCGGTCGCCACGCCGCCCGCGGGCATACCATCGCCCGACCCCATAGTCGAAGGCGTGACGGAAGGCTCCACCCCGACCGACGCGGGCGACTCGGACTGTCCCGGATGATCCTGCCGCGCCGACGCCTGCGGCCATACGGTCGCCTCCGGCCGTGTGGAGGGCGCGGGCTGCGGCTGTACGAATGGCGCGGATTGCCGCGGGGCCGACGCGGGCTGCGGACGAGATGACGGGTTCGCCCATTGCGCCACGACGTATCTCAGGTTGCGCCGCCCGGCCTGTTCGATGACCAGCCACAGCGCGAACGCGCCCGCGGCGAGTCCGAACAGCCAGACCGGCGGCCAGAAGATCATGCAGACCAGTCCCAACAGCACCCCCAGGCAGGACCAATCCCAGTGTCCGTCCAAGAGCTCCTCGCACAGAATCCGACCGTCGCGTTCATCCGGCAGCAGGAACCACGCGAGCGCATAGAACACCACACCGATGCCGGCCACGAATGCGGCGCCGATCATCAGCGCCCGCACCAGCAGCGGGCTCCACCCCAGATACCGGCCCAGGCCGCCGCAGACGCCGCCGATCCATCGTTCCTCGGCGCTGCGGACCAATCCGCTTTCGCGCACCCACGGGAAGAAACGGCCCTGGCGCCGTTCGCGACCGGCACGCTCGGATGCCTCGTCCTGCCATGCCTGCCATGATTCATGATTATCGCTCATGGTTCCATTACAGCAAGCCGAACAGCCGAACCGTATCCGGGAACACCCTGAACCTTCCCTGAACATCGTCCGAATCCGCTCGGCGTCGGCACCGCCGCGGGCACAATGGAAGCATGACCGATTCCTCGATTCCCTATAATCCGCGGACACCCGCGGACCCGCGACCGTTGCGCCCCGCCGCGCTGCCGCTGATGCGCCCGAAGCGGGGGCGCTGGCTGTGCGGTGTATGCCGTGGCATCAGCCTGCATCTACAGGTCTCGGTGGCGCTGGTCCGGCTGCTGTTCACCGCTGCCGCGTTCGTGTTCGGGGCGGGGGTTGTGGTCTATGTGTTCCTATGGCTGACGATGCCGGTGGGCGATCCGGTCGCCGCCGCAACCGCCCGATTGCGTGCCGTGCGCGAGTCCCCCCTGTCCCGCGGCAACGCCGGGTATGGCATGGCATCAGCGGATGACGCCGACGTCGAAGCGGCCGGCGAGCGCGACAGTTCGTCGGAGAGCCTGGCCGCCGCCCTTGCCCGCGCGCCGAAGCCGGCGCTGGTGGCCATGGCAGGCTTGGTGCTGCTGACGGTCAGTGCGCTGATGGCGGCCACCGGCATCGATTCGCTGTATATCCTGCCGGTCATATTGGGCTTGGGCGGTCTGGCCGTCGCCTGGCTGTGGTTCAACCAGGAGGACGGCCAGTTCAAGGCCATGCTCGGCGGCATCGCGCTGATCGTGCTGGCGTATATGGTGTTCGTGGGCAATGCGGCCGGATACGACGGGGCGTCGCCGCGCGTGCTGATCGCAGGGGGGCTGGCCACCATGGTGGGCGTGATGCTGGCGATCGTGCCGTGGGTCAGCTCGCTGATCCGAGGGCTCGCCACCGAGCGCGCGTTGAAAGAGCGCGAGGAGGAGCGCGCCGATATGACCGCCCATCTGCATGACGGCGTGTTGCAGACGTTGGCGTTGATCCAGATGCACGCCGACGAGCCGCAGACCGTGTTCTCCCTGGCCCGGCAGCAGGAGCGTGAGCTGCGCGACTGGCTGTATCAGGATCGTACCCCCTCGGAGCGTTCGGTGAACGCCGGGTTGAAGCAGATCGCCGCCGAGGTGGAGGACGAGCATGGCAAGCCGATCGAGGTGGTGACGGTGGGCGACGCCCGGCCCAGCGCCCAGACCGACGCGCTGCTGGATGCCGCCCGGCAGGCGCTGGTCAACGCGGCCACGCACGGCGGCAAGCCGATCTCCGTGTATTGCGAGGCTTCAGGCGGTACCGTGGAGGTGTTCGTCCGCGACCACGGCAACGGATTCGATGTGCACGCCATCCCCGAGGATCGGCTGGGCATCCGCGAGTCGATCGTCGGCCGCATCAGACGCCGTGGCGGTACGGTGGAGATCGTGTCGCGGCCGCATTGGGGCACCGAGGTGCGGATGCATATGCCGGTGGCCGATATCGCGACGAACCGCAGCAACGACACCAACACAGCGAACAACGATGAAACGGATGGCAGCCATGAGTGATGCAGAAAGCCCGAACTACGAGGAGAGCACGTCGGCCGCCGACCGGTCGATCAAGGTGGCCGTGGTCGACGACCATGAGATGTTCCGCGCCGGCGTGATCGCCACGTTGCAGCCGTATTTCAGCATTGTCGGGCAGGCGCCGGATGTGGAGGGCTCGATCGCCATGATTGCCGACACTCAGCCGGATGTGGTGCTGCTCGACGTGCATGTGCCGGGCGGCGAGGGTGGCGGCGGCGCCGAGATCCTGACGAAGTCGCTGCCGACATCCCCGCGTTCGGCGTTTCTGGCGCTGTCGGTGTCCGATTCGCCGCAGGATGTAGGCGCGGTGATTCGCGCCGGGGCACGCGGCTACGTGACCAAAACGATCACCGCGGACGATCTGGTGTCCTCGATCCGCCAGGTGCATGAGGGGTATGCGGTCTTCTCCCCCAAACTGGCCGGATTCGTACTCTCGGCGTTCCAGGGCGCGCCGATGGGCGCCGCCCCCGTGCGCGATGACGAGCTGGACCGCCTGTCGGCGCGAGAGCAGGAGGTCATGCGGCTGATCGCCCGCGGCTACACCTACAGGGAGGTGGCCTCCGAACTGTTCATCTCCATCAAGACGGTGGAGACGCATATGAGTTCGGTACTGCGCAAGCTGCAGCTGTCCAACCGCACCGAGTTGACCCGCTGGGCGGCGGATCGGCGGATTGTCTGAGGATGGGCTTCGCACTACCTCGAGGTTACGAATCCAAAGGCAGGAATTCCGCCGAATCCGAAATCATACCCCGAGGTAGTGCGAACGCCCCTTACTGACCAAACCCCAAACCCCTCATAAACTCCAGGGTCCGTTCCTTGGTTTTGAACACGGCGGTGTTGCCGAGGATCCGCTCGCATACGCTTCCAAGCTCGTCACGGATGGCCGCGCGGATCGCCTCACGGCTGCGATCACCTTGCAACGCCGCGTTAAGCTCCTCCCATATCAGTGAGAACTCGCTCACAGATTCCGGCAGATCATGCCCGTCGGCCAGCGCATCCTCGATCGTCCGCAGCTGTTCGACCAGCCGGCCGGGCAGGATGAACAGCCCCTGCGCCTCGATCAGGCCAATGGGTTCCTGCTTGACCGGATAGTATTCCGGATGCGCGTGGAAGATGCCGTCGGGGTACGCCTCGCTGACCGCGTTGTTGCGGAAGATCAGGCTCATCTCATAGCCGCGGTCGGTGGCGATGGCACTCGGCGAGAGCGCCGATTGCCGGTTGCCGTCCGCGTCATGGCTGGCGATATCCGCCGCCGGGTCATCATAGGCGATCCAGGCCCGGCGGATCAGGTCGCTGATCTCGATAATCGCCGTGCGGGAGGCGGAGACGACGCGCACGGCCGTTCCTGGCCAGTCCAGGATCTCGACGAGCGCATCGGGGTATGCGGGCAGCCGCAACGTGGCCCACGCCGGGGCCTTGTGCATCGGCAGCAGTTCGCCGCCGCCTTGGAAATGGTCATGGGCGAGCACCGAGCCGCCGATGCGTGGGAGCGCGGCGTTGCATCCGAGGAAGTAGCCGGGGAACCGGTCGACGAAGTCGAGCAGCTGCACGAAGGTATCGCGATCCACATGCATCGGTGTGTGTTCGGTGTTCACGCAGATGCCGTGCTCGGTGAAGTACCCGTACGGGGAAAACTGCCAGAACCACGGTTCGCCGCCCAGCGTGACCGGCATGGTGCGCAGTGTGCGCTTGTTGCGGCCGGCGAAGCCCTCGTTGGCATGGCAGATCGTGCATTGCGGGTATCCTCCGGCCACGGCGTTGCCGGCCGCGGCCTTGGCCATGTTCTTGAACTCGGGTTTGGCCAGGTTGATCGTGATCACCAGCCCGTGCGCGTCGAACCGCGGGTTGGCGTCCAGCTGGGCGCGTTTGACGTACGTGTTGTCCACGCAATACCGGTAGAACCAGCGCATGGCGGCCATGCCGCCCCTCTCGCGTTCCACGGTCAGGAACCGGTCCTGCAGCACCGAGGGACGGGCCGACAGCACGCCCAAGACGGCGTCTGCCTCACTGCCCGCCTCCTCCGGCCCGAACAGGCCCGCCTCCACGCCGCATGAGAGCAGGTCGCCCACCAATTCGTCGACGCCCCTACCGCCGCAGACGACGCCGGTGGGACGGTAGGAGGCCAGCCCGTAGCGTTCCAGAATACCGTTGCGCGCCCAGTCCTCGTCACGCGGGTCCAGTCCCAGATGGTTCCGGGCGTGGTCGACCAGGGCGTCGAGCGCCGCATAGAACCGGTCGAGCGCCGGCTCTCCATTGGCTGCGGTCATCGCGCACCTCCGGACATCACGTCGTCCACGATGGCCCGGATCTCGCCGGCCTTCTCCTCCATCTCCCGCACCAGTTTGATCTGTGTGCGGGCGCGCACCAGGTTGTGTTCGGGGTACCGGATGGCGAAGTAGGTGTCGCCGATGAGGTAATCGGCCAGGAACCGCATGCCGCATTCCATGGTCATCATGTTGCCGGCGAACGCCAGCAGCTCGCCCTCGCGGTCGGTGATGCTCGGGCGCATCCAGCCCACGAATCCCTCGGCGTAGGCGCGGAACAGGTCGGTGCTGAAATGGACCTTGCGCAGGTCGCGTTCGTCCTCCAGCGCCGTGGAGGCGCCGAAACGGATGGAGTCGCCGAAGTCGTAGAGCATCGAGCCGGGCATGACCGTGTCCAGGTCGATGATCGCCCGGGCCTTGTGCGTGGTGGCGTCCATCAGGATGTTGTTGAGTTTGGTGTCGTTGTGGGTCACGCGCAGCGGGATGCGGCCCTGCTCCAGGTCGTCGACGATGAGCGGGTACTGGTCCGCGCGGTCCATGAAGAACGCGATCTCCTCCCGGCAGCGGTCCGCACGGCCCAGCGGGTCGGCGGCCACGGCCTCCTTGAAGTCCCCGAACCGGTGCGGGGTGTCGTGAAAGTGCGCGATGGTTTCGGTCAGCTGCGAGGCGTCGAAGTCGGCGAGCTGGTTCTGGAAGTCGCCGAATGCGGCGCCGGCCTCGCGGAACACCGCGGCGTCGGTCACCAGATTGTAGGAGATCGTGTCCTCGATGAACGCGTACATCCGGTACGCGCCGGACTCGGTGTCGGCGTAGGTCGCGCCGTCATGCGTGCGGATGATGGTGAGCGTCTCCTGCCCGCGTTGGGCGAGGAATTCGGTCACCAGTTCGATGTTGCGCATCAGGCCCGCCGTGTCCGGGAAGACGTCGGCGTTCATCCGCTGCAGGATGTACCGGTTGGTGTCGGTGGTGACCAGGTAGGTGGCGTTGATATGGCCGTCGCCATATCGTGTGATCGATTCCACGGTGCCGTCCGTGGTGAAGTTGGCCGCCGCCGCGGCCAGTCTGGCGTCATTGCCCGTCATGGTTGTCCCTTCCTGTATGTGGGGTGGTCCGCGGCCGCCCGCGGTTGGTTCGCGGGCGGCCGCAGGGATAATGCCTCCAGCTCAGACCTCGTGCCAAGCGATGCCGCTGCCGTCCAGGTTGTAGACCGTTTCGGTGCCGTCGGCGTGACGGACCGTGGTGGACTGGGGGCGGTCGGTGTTGTTGATCACGCAGTACTGATGCGAATCGGGGAAGTACGCGACCTCGCACTCGGGGTTGGTCGAGCTCCACGCATCGTACCGGTCCTCGTGATGGCTGGCGTAGAACAGGATGCGTTCCAGCAGACGTGCGTTCGCGGCCGAGTACGGCAGACCGGACACATACACGCCCCGACCCTTGCCGTAGTCGTTGACCGCGAGCTGCACCTGGCCGTCGTCGGCGCGAATCAGGGTCACGTCCTCGTTGACCGGGTACGTGTTCGCGATCGGCTCGCCGAAGTCGATGCCGCCGATCGTGGCACCGATGCCGCCGCCGCAACCGCTGATGTCACGGGTGCGGCCGGCCGCGCGCCAGGCGTCGAGCACGCCGTCGGCCAGATGCACGTCGGCGGTGATGAAGTGTTCCGGCGTGACCTCGGGGAAGTACTTGTCCACCGACAGGGTCTGGAACCGCTCCTCGTCCACGCCGAGCACGTCGGCCAGCTGGAAGAAGCGGCCGGCTTGGAAGCGCGGCACCGCGGTCGGCTCGCCGACGCCCACGAACGCGCCGCCGCCGCGCACCCAGGCGCGGATGGTCTCCAGCAGACGCGGGTCGCGCCAGGCGTCGCCGCCGGAGAACGCGGTGTCGACCGGGCCGCCGTTGATGATCACGTCGATATCCGGGTCCACGCCGTGGTCGAGCACGTCGTCGAAGCTGATGAACCGCACGTTGACGCGCATGCCGGAGAGCGCCTCCAGGATGCCGTAATACGAGTAGGTCTGCTTGTTCGGCAGGGCGTGCGCCACGGTGAACGCCATCCAGGAGCGCATCCGCCCCCAGCTGTTGAGGATCGCCACGTTCAGCTCGCCTTCGGCCGGCTTGCCGCCGGTACGCTCGTGGATGTCGCGGAACTCGTCGGCGATATGCGCCACCGTGTCCACGAATTTGGGGAATTTGGCGGCCAGCGAGAGGTACCCGCCGTAGCCCATGCGGGAGATCGGCGAGCGCAGGATCGCGCGGCGGGCCTTGCGCCAGTTGTCCAGGCCTTCGATGCTCGGGTCGTTGCCCTCGTAGAAGGTGTCGGGGAAGAAGTAGGGCAGGAACCGGCCCTCGGTGTACTTGACGCCGGGGATGTCGGCGATCATGCGGGTGGTGGTGCCGTCGCCGATCGAGCCGACCACGGCGTCCAGACCCAGGTCGCCGAAGCCGTCCTTGTAGGGCTCGGTACCGATCCACTGGTCGCCGAGGAACATCATGGCTTCCTTGCCGGCGGCGTGGGTCTGGTCGACCAGCCGTTTGACGTTCGCGCGCACGAAGTCGGAGAGAAAGTCGATCCAGTCGCGCTGCGCCTTGCGCGGCACGCGCCAGGCGGAGTTGTAGCAGCCCGCGTCCACGAAGTCCTCGGGGCGCAGCCGGTAGCCGTACCGGGCCTCGAAGTCGTCGAGCGCCTTCGGGGAGACGGTGCAGGCGCAGCCGAACCAGTCGACCACCTTCTCGCGGTGCTTGGCGTCGAACAGGAGGGTGAACTGGTAGAAGAACGTGGTGAAGCGCACCACGTCGGTCTGGGGGCTATCCTTGAGCCACCGGGAGAACGTGTCGAACACGAAGTCCCGGGTCTGCTCGTGGTAGATGTCGAACGGGATCTCGTGTTCCTTGTCTCCCCAGTCGTTGGTCAGGTGGTTGTACATCTCCACCGGATCCCAGATGATGTAGGCCAGGAACGAGGCCGTGTATTCGTGCATCGGGGTTGCACCGGAGACGGTGACCGTGTCGGCGGCCGGATCGTAGGTCCAGTCGGCGGTGTCGACGACTTCGCCGGTTGTGCGGTCAACGACCTCCCAATACCGGTGGGGGTCGGCGTCGCGGTTGGGCTGCAGCTGCTCCTCGTAGAAGCCGTCCATCAGCGGGATCGTGACGGTGCTGGTTTCGGCCAGGATCCGGTCGGTGAGCAGGTAGACCTGCGGGGTCTCGTCCATGTGCAGGGTGATCCACTCGTTGTGGGCGCGGGTCGGGAAGTAGGCGCTGTACACCTTCTTGCCCAGCGCCAGCACCGATTCGTCCAGATGGGTGCCGTCGGAGTTGCGGATGGCGTCGGCGCCCCACAGATCGGCCAGCTCCTTGGTTTTCTCGGCGAAGTTCTCTTCGCTGGGAATGGTGAAACGTCCGGTGGTCATAAGACTGTACTCCTTTTGGGAATTCTTGGGGTTAGGCCCTCCCTCAAGGAAGGGCGCACTGAACGGGAGGGACGGCGGCAGTACCGTCCCTCCTTGGGGTATTGCCGGTGCCGTCAGCCCTTGACGGCGCCGGCAGCCAGGCCGGCCTGCCAGTAGCGCTGGAGGCCCAGGAACAGCACGATCACCGGCAGCACGCCGAGCAGCGCGCCCATCATCAGGGCGCCGCGGTCGTTGAACGTGGCCAGCGAGACCATGCCGTACAGGCCCAGTGTGACGGGTTTGAGCTCATCGCTGGAGACCATCATCAACGGCAGCAGGAAGTTGTTCCAGGTCGCCACGAACAGGAACAGGAAGATCGTCACCATGGCGGGCGCCAGGATGCGCAGCACGATGGTGAAGAAGATCCTGGCCTCGCCGGCACCGTCGATGCGGGCCGCCTCCAGCAGCTCGTTCGGTACCGAGGTCTGCGCGTACACGCGGCCCAGGAAGAAGCCGAACGGCGAGACCGAGCACGGGATGATGATCGAGGCCACCGTGTTGGTCAGGTGCAGCGCGTGGAAGATCGAATACTGCGGGATCGTCAGCAGGGCCGCGGGCATGAGCATGCAAGCCATGACGATGCCGATGGCCACACCCTTGCCGCGGAAGTTGAACTTGGCGGTGGCGTATCCGGCCATCACCGACACGATGGTGCCGATCAGCGCGGAGGCACACGAGTACAGCAGCGAGTTGCCGACCCAGCGCCAGAACTGGCCTCGCGTCCAGCCCAGCAGAGTGGCGTAGTTGTCGGCGATGGCGCCGGGCAGTTCGTTCAGCGGCACCGCGAACCACAAGCCGTTGCTGCCGGTGAGCTGCGAGGGGGCTTTGGTGGAGGCGATGATGGCCCAGTAGATCGGGAACAGGAAGTAGATCAGGACCAGCACGAGCACGACGATGGTCAGCGTCTTGACGAACGCGTTCGGGCGCATCGAGCGGGGCAGGTCGTTCGCGTGCTTGTCGCGGATGCGGTCGGCGCGGCGGCGTGCGCGCGCCTCCTTGCTCATGGACATGCTCATTCCTCGTTCACCTTCCTTTCCACCAAGGCGTAGGCCATGGCCAGCACGCCTGCGATCAGCGCCATCATGATGGCCACGGCCGAGGCCGGGCCGTCACCGCTCGGGGTCAGCGTGCCCTGCGAGGTGTTCATGGCCATCATCATCGGCGTGAACGACTTGGAGATGCCCGGGTCGGCGGTCTGCATGATCTGGGGTTCGTTGAACAGCTGGATGGTGCCGACGATCGACAGCAGCATGGCCAGCAGCGCGGCGGAGCGCACGTTCGGCAGCTTGATCTTCATGGCGATCTGCCAACCGTTGGCACCGTCGATGCGGGCCGCCTCGTACAGATCGTGCGGGATGGCCTGCAACGCCGCCAGGAAGATCAGCATGTTGTAGCCGGTGAAGGTCCAGGTGGTGATGTTCGCCATCGAGGCGAGCACGATGTTGTCAGCGAAGAAGTCCACGTTGATGCCGAGCGCCGCCAAGCCCTTGACCAGCGGCGAGATCTGGCCGTTGTACAGGTACACCCAGATGATCGAGGCCACCACGCCGGGGATAGCGTACGGCAGGAAGTAGCCCAGGCGGAAGCCTGAGATGTGCTTGACGACGAAGGAGTCGATGATCATGGCCAGCGCCAGCGCCGCGATGATCATGATCGGCACCTGGATCAGCGTGTAGATGACCACGCGGCCGACGCCGGCCCAGAAGTCGCCGGAGGTGATGACGTAGCGGAAGTTCTCCAGGCCCACGAACTGGTTCACCAGTTCGCCGCCGCCGTAGGCGCCGCCGCCCGAGACGACCTGCCGGAAGAAGCTGGAGTAGATGGCCCAGCCGATGGGGAGGATGAACACGAAGGCGAACAGGAGGGCGAACGGGGCCATGAACGCCCATCCGGTGCGGTTCTCGCGTTTGGCGGCGTTGGACCGCTTCGGTTTGGAGGACCGCTGCGCCGCCTTTGGCGCGTGTGTGGTTGCAGTCATATCTAAAACCTGCTTTCAAAGAGAAGAGGACATCATTGGCCCTGCTCTACCCGAAAGAGGCCGGAGTCCCAGGGACCCCGGCCTCTTTCCCGACATGGTACGGGGGCGGAATCCGTCCCGCCGCCGTCACTCAGCCACGGACAGGTTGAGGTTCTTCAGCGTATCAATCGAGGTGGTCTGCGCCACGGAGAAGACGTCAGCGACCTTGCCGGAACCGTCCACAGCCTTGGCGGCGGCCTCCTTCATCGCGGCGCCGACCGCGGAGAAGCCCGGCATGTACGTGAAGTCGCCCATGTTCTCGTTGGCGGTGGCGAATTCGGCCATCACGTCCTGGCCGCCGAAGAACTCGGACCAGTCATCCGGGGTTTCGGCCGCCTCGGTGGTGGCCGCCACGACCAGACCCTGCGAGACCAGGTCGGCGACCTGCGTGTTGAACCAGTCGAGGAACTCCATCGCCTCGGCCGGATGCTCGCAACCCTTCAGCACGGCCACGCCGGAGCCGCCATCGGGGCCGGTCTTGCCGTCATTGCCGAACCAGTCGCCCAGCTGCGCCACACGCCAATCGCCCGCACCGGTGCCGCCGGAGGAGTCGATGAACAGCGGGGCCTCCCAGGCGGCGGCCACGGTGCCGATCAGCGAACCGTCCTGCAGCGAGGCGTCGAAGGACGGATCCCAACGCGGGTTGGTGGTGGCGGCGCCGGCATCCAGCAGCTGCTGGAACACGTCGGCGACCTCGGCGGAGCCGTTGGTCTCGGTATTGACGACCCAGGAGTCGCCCTCCACCTTGTACCAGGGCTCGGAGGCGCCAGCCAGGCCGGAGAGCATGTTGCCGGCCTCATCGGCCTGGTAGGACATGATGTACTTGCCCTGCGCGGCGGCGGTCTTGGCGGCCGCGATCAGCTCGTCCTTGGTCTGCGGGACCTCGGTGATGCCCAGCTTCTGGAATTCGGCCTCGTTGTAGAAGTAGACCAGCGGGCCGGTGTCCTGCGGCAGGCCGTAGGTCTTGCCGCCCACCTGCATCAGCGAGAACGGGCCGGCGGCGAAGTGGTCCTCATACTTGGCGGCCTCCTCGGTCACGTCCATCAGCAGACCCTTGGTGAACACCTCGGGCACCTCGGCCAGACCGACCTGGGCCAGGTCCGGGGCGTTATCCGCCTTGACGTCCGTCTCCAGCTTCTTGATCATGTCCGAGGCGTTGCCGTCGAACTTGGTGGCGGTGACGTGGATGTCGGGATGCTCCTCGTTCCACCTGGCCACGATGTCATTGACCTGAACCATGCCGTCCGAATCCGGCAGACGGTGCAGGTAGGTGATCTCGATCGGCTCGCCGCTGGCGCCCCCGCCGCCGGAGCCGCCGTCCGCGGTATCGCCACCGCAGCCGGACAATGCGACGCCCAGGACGGCCACTGCGGCCAGTCCAGCCATAAAACGCTTGTTGAATGCCATTCTCCGCTTCCTTTCCGAAAATGACTCCACTTCCGTGTGGATGCCACACCTATGTGACAAGACTTAGGATACCTCGATTACACCAAATCAGCAACTAACCTTACAAATTAGGCGAGTCCCTATGGCTCAGGCCGAATCCGCCCGTCCCGGAACCCCCTGCCACCATCCATCGTCGTGTAAGCTGGCTGAACGAACTGATTATTCGGCATGTTCAGCAAGGGAGCGTTCCATGACCGTCTACTATGTCTCCACCATCCACGGCGACGCCGCGAATGCCGGCACATCCGCCGAGCATCCGTTCGCCACGCTCGAATCGATCAACGCGCTCACACTCGAACCGGCGGACGAGGTACGGCTCGAACGCGGCTCGGTGTTCCAGGGGCAGCATCTGCATCCCTCCGGCGCCGGTGCCCCCGGCCAACCGATCGTCATCGGCGCCTACGGGGAGGGCCCGCTGCCGGCCATCCACGCCGACGGCACGGGCGTCTGGTTCGAGGACTACCGGGCGCCGATCGGCGGCGCCCCGCACCGCAACCGCGGCGAGGTGTCCACCGCGGTATTGCTCCGCGACATGCCGTACGTCGAGGTGTCCGACCTGGAGATCACCAATCGCCGCGTCGACGACTCCGACGGCATGGCGTACAACGACCGCGACGTCATGGATCGCACCGGCGTGGCCGTCATCGCGGAGGACCGCGGCACCGTCACCCACACGGTTCTTACGAACCTGTACATCCACGACGTGGACGGCAACGTGTACGACAAGCACATGGCCAACGGCGGCATCTACATCATCGCCCACTTCCCCGAGGCCCCCTCCCGCATCGACACCGACATCGCCCGTTTCGACGACGTGCGCATCAGCGGCAACACCGTGCGCCGGACCAGCCGCTGGGGCATCGCCGTCGGCTACACCGCGTACCTCAACATGATCGACCACGGCGGCAAGGATGCCGACGGCCGCTGGAACAACACCTTCGACTACGGCGACGGCACCATCGGCGACGCACTGATCGCACGGTACGGCGCCACGAACGTGGTGGTCGAGGACAACGTGGTCGAGGACGCCGGCGGCGACGCCATCACCACGATGTACTGCGACCGGCCGGTCATCCGCCGCAATATCTCCCGCCGCGCCGCCCGTCAGATCCGCACCGACGTGTACACGGCCACCGACGACGGGCGCGTGGCCGCCGCGATCTGGCCCTGGCGGTGCAAGAACGCGCTGTTCGAGCACAACCAGGCCTATGACACGCTGAACGCGGACAACGGCAACGGCGACGGGCAGGCCTGGGACGCCGATTACGGCGACGGCACGGTGTACCGGTACAACTATTCATCCGGCAACAGCGGCGGCACCGTGATGATCTGCAACGAGATGGCGGTCAACACGGAATTCTGCCACAACGTGGCCCACCACGACCGGATGGGCGCGATCGACATCCCGCGCAACCCGGACGCCTGGGTGCATGACAACGTGTTCGTGCTGGGGCCGGACTGCGACCCGCTGCGACTGGACCGCGCCGACGGCGTGGCGGTGGTGGAACACAACGTGTTCGTGGCCGACACCGAGCGGCCCATGGCCACCACATGGCATCCGGAGGGCTCACGCGTGACGTGGCGGGACAACCTGTTCGTGAATTTCACCGACCAGCCGCAGTAGGGGGCTTCGCACTACCTCGACGCTCGATGATCGAACCCCTGCAAAACCTTGGGTTGCTCAGGAAACATCGAGGTAGTGCGAACGCCTCAGCAGGTCCGCCCCTGTGAACACCTCACCATTCAGCCTCAGCTCCCGGGCGGCGGCCACATTGGCCGGCTTGTCATCCACGAACAGCGTGGTTGCGGGGTCGACGCCGAACCGGGCGATGGCCCGGCGGTAGATCTCGGAATCGGGTTTCAGGATGCCCTCCTCGGAGGAGACGACCGTGTCCCGCAGCAGGTTCAGTTCGGGGAACAGCTCATGCGCCGCCCGGACGTACTTGGTAGTGAAGTTCGTCAGGCCCCACAGTCGGACGCCCGAGGCGTCCAGCTCCCGCAGCAGCTCCCCCATGCCCGGCTGCAGCCCGGCGAGCGCAAGCCGTTGCCGCTCGAAGTAGATGCGGAATACCCAGGCCACGGCCGGCCCGTGCTCGATCTCGTAATCGGCCAGGATACGCTCCTCGTCCCAACCCGAATCCGAGAGCCGGTCATAGTACCGGAAGCCGTGCGGGTCGTCGGCGCTGAAGAACATGTCGATGACGCCGGGCGGATACTGGCCCTCCAGCGGGATGCGGGGACGCCAGTCCAGCAGCACATCGCAGTAGTCGAAGATGACGTCGGTGATCATTCCTGTCATGGGTCCTCCAACGGATCCGCGAATCATGCCCCCGAGAAGCGTCATCCACCGGGTCGGGTCCATACGCGGATATGGGAACGGCTCCCACACGGGAGCCGTTCTGAAGCGGGCAGAGCGAGATTCGAACTCGCGGAGGCTTGCACCTCAACGGTTTTCAAGACCGTCTCCTTAGACCGCTCGGACATCTGCCCATGGGCGCCGAAACGGCGCGACGAGTCGCTAGTGTACAACGACCCGTGGAATCAGGCCTCCCACTTGACGAACGGTCCAGTGAACCGTTCGTAGCAGTGCGCCGCACACAGGCGCACGCCGCAGAACACAGCAGGCCTGACGGAGGTCAGGCCTCCCGCTTGACGAACGGTCCGGTGAACCGTTCGTAGCAGTGCGCCGCACACAGGCGCACGCCGCTGAGTACGGCAGGCCTGACGGAGGTCAGGCCTCCCAGGTCGTCGGTTCAATGACCTCGCGGCCGCCCATGTAGGGGCGCATGGCCTGCGGGATCTCGATGGAGCCGTCCGGGTTCTGATGATTCTCCAGGATGGCGACGAGCCAACGCGTGGTGGCCAGCGTGCCGTTGAGCGTGGAGACGGGGCGGGTGCCGCCGTCGGCTACACGCTCGCGGATGTTCAGACGGCGGGCCTGGTACTCGGTGCAGTTCGACGTGGAGGTCAGCTCGCGATACTTGCCCTGGGTCGGCACCCACGCCTCGCAGTCGAACTTGCGGGCGGCGGAGGAGCCCAGATCGCCGGCGGCGGTGTCGATCACGCGGTACGGCACCTCCACCTTGGCGAGCATCTCCTCCTCCATGGCCAGCAGGCGCTCGTGCTCCTTGTAGGAGTCCTCCTGACGGGCGTAAACGAACATCTCCACCTTGTCGAACTGGTGGACGCGGATGATGCCGGTCGTGTCCTTGCCGGCGGCGCCGGCCTCGCGGCGGTAGCAGGAGCTCCAGCCGCAGTAGCGCAGCGGGCCGTTGGACAGATCCAGGATCTCGTCCTCATGCATGCCGGCGAGCGCCACCTCGGAGGTGCCGACCAGGTACTGGTCGTCCGGCTCGCGCAGGCGGTAGATCTCATCGGCATGGGAGTTGAGGAAGCCGGTGCCGCGCATGACCTCGGGGCGCACCAGCGTAGGGGTGATGGCCAGTGTGAAGCCGTTGGCCTCGGCCTGGTCGACGGCCATGGTCAGCATGGCGATCTGCAGGCGCGCCACGGCGCCGCGCAGGAAGTAGAAGCGGGAGCCGGAGACCTTAGCGCCGCGGCGGGTGTCGATGCCGGCCACCAGCGTGCCGAGCGTCATATGGTCCTTCGGCTCGAAGCCCTCCGCCGCGAAGTCGCGCGGGGTGCCGACCTTCTTGACGACCACGTAGTCGTCCTCGCCGCCCTCCGGCGCCTCGGGCTCGACGATGTTCGACAGCTTCCACATGGCGGTGGTGTATTCCTCGGACGCGGCGTCGGCCGCGGCCTTGAACTCGGCGACCTTCTGGCTGAGCTCCTTGGTCTGGGCGATCAGCGCGGCCTTCTCGTCCGCCGGCGCGGCGGCGACCTTCTTGCCGATCTCCTTCTGCTGGGCGCGGGCGGCCTCGAACTCCTTGAGCGAGGAGCGGCGCACCTCGTCGGAGCGCAGCACCTCGTCCACCAGCTCGACGGACTCGCCGCGCTTGCGCTGGGATTCGCGCACCACATCGGCATGTTCACGGATGAATTGGATATCAAGCATGGCTCCCAGACTAGTGCCGCAAGCCGACACTGGCCGCCAGCCGTCCGCCATGCGTGCAGGTATCGTTGACGAACGCGGATTTCCCCGTTCCGCGGTCGCGGCGGTATGAAGAATGGGAACCATGCCTGAACCAGTCCTCACCACCGCCATCGTGATCGCCGTCATCGCGGCGGTCGCGTTGATCATCACCGCCGTCCTGACCATGCTCAAGGACCGCAGGCGGCGCCGTTTGGCGACGGCGCTGGTGGAACGCCGCGAGGACGAGGTGCATTACGCGTTCGTCATCAACCCCTCCAAGCCGCAGGCCGAGCAGTACCGCGAGCATATCAAGGCGTTCTGCGAGGCGCACAACCTGCACGAGGTGCAGTTCATCGACACCCAGCTGGACAAGAGCGGCCGCGTCTGCGCGCGGGAGGCGCTGGAGGGCGGCGCCGACGTGGTGGTGGCCGTGGGCGGCGACGGCACGGTGCGTACGGTGGCGAGCGCGCTGTCCGGCACCGGACACGCGCTGGGCATCGTGCCGATCGGCACCGGCAACCTGTTCGCCCGCAACATGGGCATCCCCGTGGACGATGTGGACGCGGCGCTGACCGTGGCCACCTCGCACGGCTCGAAGCTGGTGGATATGGGCCGTCTGACGATCCTGGACAACGAGGAGGAGGATCACGGCCATGCGTTCCTAATCATTGCAGGCCTGGGCTTCGACGCGCAGATGATCGACGACACCGATCCCGAACTCAAGAAGAACATCAGCTGGCTGGCCTACTTCGTGGGCGCGTTCAAGCACCTGTTCGCGCCGAAATACCGCGGCAGCGTCTCCATCACCAGCGCCGACGGCTCCACTCACACGCGCACCAAACTCACCTTCCGCACACTGATGGCCGGCAACTGCGGCCAGATCCCCGGGTTCTCGCTGATGCCCGAAGCCAAGTGGGACGACGGTATCCTCGATTTCGAGATCATCGACACCACGGGCGGTCTGATCGGCTGGGCCAACCTGTTCGGCGACGTGCTCCACCAGACGGTGACCGGCAAGGCCCAGCAGAGCCCGCTGTCCACCAATTCCACCGTGGACCAGATCCAGGGCGTCAGCGCCGAGGTGCGTCTGGAGAAGCCTGCACTGGCGGAAGTGGACGGCGATATCCTGCGCGAGACCAGCCATATCCGGTTCACCGTGGAACGGCAGGCGCTCACCGTGCGCGTGCCGGAGGGCACACCGTCGACGCCGAACGACCGCGTCCCTGATGCCGATGCCGCTCCCGGAGCGGACGCATCCGATGACGCCACGACCGCCGCAGTCGAAGCGGATACGTCCCTCTCCGCTTGACCTCCGGGCGACATCGGCATGAACGACGCGTGAAATCCCGTACCGTTCGTCCGACGAAACGCACAATTTGCGACAACGGTGACCCGACAACCCACCAAAACGTGGCACAATGGGGTCATGGTAGCAAATAATGCGGGTATGCCCGCCACCCCAGCAGATCTGATCAATGTCGACGAAGTCATTGGCAAGTACTATGACCTTGTCCCCGATCCGTCCGTCGCCGAGCAGCGCGTCTCCTTCGGCACCTCCGGCCACCGCGGATCGTCCCTGAAGACCTCATTCAACGAGGCCCACATCGTGGCCATCACCCAGGCCATCGCCGAATACCGCAAGACCCAGGGCGTCACCGGTCCGCTGTACATCGGCCGCGACACCCACGCCCTGTCCGAGCCGGCGTGGAAGACCGCCATCGAGGTGCTCGTCGCCAACGGCGTGCGCGTGCGCATCGATTCGCGCGACGACTACACCCCCACCCCGGTCGTCTCCCAGGCCATCCTGACCCACAACCGCGCGGCCGACGGCACACAGCGGTTCTCCGGCGAGGATTTGGCCGACGGCATCGTGGTCACCCCGTCGCACAACCCGCCCACCGACGGCGGCTTCAAGTACGACCCGCCGACCGGCGGCCCGGCCCCGGCCGAGGCGACCAACGCCATCGCCGCGCGCGCCAACGAACTGCTCGGTGATTACAAGAACGTCAAGCGCGTCCCGTTCGAGCAGGCCGTCAAGTCCGATCTGGTCGAACGTTTCGACTACCGCGACCACTACGTCTCCGATCTGGGCAACGTCATCGATTTCGACGTGATCCGCTCCTCGGGCGTGCGTCTGGGCATCGACCCGCTCGGCGGCGCGTCGGTGAACTACTGGCCGCTGATGAACGAGAAGTACGGTCTGACGATCGACGTGGTACGCCCCGAGGTCGATCCGACCTGGAGCTTCATGACCATCGACCACGACGGCAAGATTCGCATGGACCCAAGCTCGACCTACGCTATGAAGGGCCTGGTCGACGAGCTCAACGCCGGCGCGTGGGAGAAGTACGACCTAGTCGGCGGCACCGATCCGGATGCCGACCGCCACGGCATCGTGTGCCCGAACTGGGGCGTGATGAACCCGAACCACTACATCGCCGTGTGCGTGGAGTACCTGTTCGGCGGCAACCGTCCGGGCTGGCCGGAGGGTGCCGGCATCGGCAAGACGCTGGTCTCCTCCTCGCTGATCGACCGTGTGGCCGCTTCCATCGGAGCCAAGCTGGTCGAGGTGCCGGTCGGCTTCAAGTGGTTCGTGGACCCGCTATTCAAGGGCGAGGTGGCCTTCGGCGGCGAGGAGAGCTCCGGCATGAGCTTCCTGCGCATGGACGGCCGCGTGTGGACCACCGACAAGGACGGCCTGATCCCCGACCTGCTGGCCGCCGAGATCACCGCCAAGACCGGCAAGAACCCGGCCCAGCTGCACCAGGAGCAGGTCGAGCGCTTCGGCGAGAGCTGGTACAAGCGCGTCGACACCCCGACCACGCTTGAGCAGAAGGCCAAGTTCGCGGCCCTGTCCGGCGAGGACGTGACCGCCACCCAGCTGGCAGGCGAGGACATCGAGGCCAAGCTGACCGAGGCGCCGGGCAACGGCGCAAAGATCGGCGGTCTGAAGGTGGTGACCAAGGACAACTGGTTCGCGGCCCGCCCGTCCGGCACCGAGAACATCTACAAGGTGTACGCCGAGTCCTTCGTCTCCCCGGAGGCGCTGGACAAGGTGCTCGACGAGGCCACCGAGGTCGTGGACAAGGCCCTCGGCGAGTAATCGCTCTTTCTCGGCAAAACCGTGAAGGAGGGGCGTTCCCGGCAGGGAGCGCCCCTTTTGCTTATGGTTGCTGTCTTTTCACACAATATGACAGGCATGCCCGCTGTATGCCCCACCTTCCGCCTACATGCCCAAAACCGAGAACGAGGTGCCGACTAACTACTTGTCAGGGCTACCGTCCGCGACTACATGCCAAAAACGGAAGAGCCACGGAATCCTGAAAATGAATCACAGGACTCCGTACCCTATGGTACGGAGTCCTTAATCCCTTACTTCAGGGCTTTTATACCGTACCTTTGTGGTACACAACCTCTGAGACCCCATCCAGAAGCTTCCGTACCATACCTCCGTGGTACGGAATCCTCAATATCCCACTTTAGGAATTCCGTACCGTACCACACGAGATTCTCAGGGGAAGAATCCTTGGAATTCCAACGTTCTCTGAAACGAATTGAGCTTGTGGTACGGTACGGAACACCAAAAAGTCACATTCAGCGATTGCGTACCACAGCCATGAGGTACGCACCACCCAGGACGCGTCTTGAATGACCCGTGCTACAGCATCAAGAGGTCGCTCCGCACCTTGCCTTAGGGTGGGACGCATGACGATTACGGTTTCCACGGACGGTTCGGCGCTTGGCAATCCCAATGGACCGATGGGCTGGGCATGGGCCGACCATACGCCGCACGCCGGCGGCCAGCCCGGGCATGAGCACCCCGGCGACTGCGACGCGGGCGGCGCCACGAACGGCACCAACCAGATCGGCGAGCTGTGCGCCGTGCTGGAGGCG
Source organism: Bifidobacterium sp. UBA4282 (assembly GCF_002394995.1). Lineage (NCBI taxonomy): Bacteria > Bacillati > Actinomycetota > Actinomycetes > Bifidobacteriales > Bifidobacteriaceae > Bifidobacterium > Bifidobacterium sp. UBA4282. Next base: position 36,052 of record NZ_DGVO01000049.1, on the reverse strand, counting down.
TTGCGCGCGCACCCGGGCAGCGAACCGCTGGTTATCGAAACCGATTCACAGTACGCGATCAACTGCGCGACCAAGTGGGTGCACGGCTGGAAGCGGAACGGCTGGAAGAACAGCCAGAAGAAGCCGGTCAAGAACGCCGCGCTCATCAAGGCCATCGACGACGAGCTGTCCAAGCGCGCCGGTTCGGTCAAGTTCGTGTGGGTCAAGGGGCACGCCGGTAACGCCGGCAACGAGAAGGTCGACGAGCTGGCCCGCACGTACGCCGCGGACTGCCGCAGCAAGGCCAGGGACGGCTACCTGCCGAAGGAGGGATGGCAGTCGCTGATGTCCTCCGAGTACGCGGATGGACTCGACGTCCCCGGCGACGCGCAGATGCTGCTCGACGGGGCCATCAGCGACGCCGACTACCATCTGGGCCGCGGCTCGCAGGATGATGACGGCGAGTCCCGGCATGCGACGAACCACGACCGACGCCCGTCGCTGGCCGAGATGCTGACCGAACCTGAGGGGGTGCCGGACTACCCGTTCGCCGAGAACACGGACGACACGATCAATACCGCCACAACCGACACCGCCACAACCGATTCATCGCCAGAGGCAGACGAAGCCACCGCCGCTACGGTCCGAACCGCCGATGACGCGAGCCGGACCATCGTCGGCGACGCGAACCGGACCGCCAACGAGTCCCCCCAGACCGCAGGACATGGCGCGACACCCGGCCCCTCTCCCACGCCGACCTCCGGCGGAACCGCCACCGCACAACGTTCCCGGTCGGGGCTTACGGTCTCCGGCACGCTGCGGTTCTCGCCGCCGCCCGCCTCCTCCCCCACCTACAATGGGTCGCCGCGATTCATCCGCGGCGTCATCGAGGTCGAGGGGTACGTACAGGGCGATGGCACACTCACGCTGGACGGAGCCGTTTTCCAGGTGCGACGCGGTTGATTGTCGGTAGACACAACGGTTAGCGGACAGGCTTAGCAGTCGGTGCGGCGCGACTGACCGTCGGTAGGCACGGCTTAACGTCCAGTGGGCACGGCTAACCACCAGTGGGCGCGGCTTATGCCATGTCATGAGCCATGTGCCTGCCCGTTCCCGTCTCCGTCACCGGATATGCCATTCATGCAGCCGATCGGACGAATCATCGCAAACGTATGCATCGCGGCGCAACATCCGATACTATGGGGTACTGAGCTTCGGACCGTGTCGGGGTCCGGGGGAGAGTATCCGCCGAAGGAGCAGATTATGGATAAGGCACAGCAGGATGCGCTGAAGAAGGCGGCCGGCATCGAAGCCGCCAAGCTGATCGAGAACGGCATGATCGCCGGCCTGGGCACGGGTTCCACCGTTCGGTTCCTGGTTGACGAGCTCGGCCGCCGCGTGCAGGAAGAGGGCCTGCAGTTCACTGGCGTCACGACTTCCCGCCGCACCCAGGAGCAGGCCGAGAGCTACGGCATCAAGATCGTGGACATCGACGATGTGGACCACATCGACGTGACCATTGACGGCGCCGACGAGGTGGACAACAACTTCAACGGCATCAAGGGCGGCGGCGCCGCGCTGCTGTGGGAGAAGATCGTGGCCATCAACTCCAACAAGATCGTCTGGATCGTGGACGAATCCAAGATCGTGGACACCATCGGCAAGTTCCCGCTGCCGGTCGAGGTCATCCCGTTCGGCGCCGGCCAGGTGGTCAAGAAGTTCGAGGCCCGCGGCTACAAGCCGGTACTGCGCCTGGACGCCGACGGCCAGCCGGTGCGCACCGACGAGAACAACTACGTGGTGGATCTGCACCTGGAGCGCATCGACCATCCGAAGGAGCTCGCCGAGGACCTGATCACCACCGTGGGCGTGGTGGAGCACGGCCTGTTCCTCAACATGGTCGACACGGTGATCGTGGGCGACCCGAACGGCCCGCGCGTGCTGACCAACTCCAACAAGTAAGGCCCAGCTTTTCGGACTCTGATCCATTGCGGCCATGAGCCATCCGCGCATTGGGCGGAAGGCCAATGGACAACGACTTGCATCACCGTCACGATGGATCAGAGTCCGAGAAGGACGACTCGGTGTGAAGGCACATGCCCGCCGGCGCATCCGCCGACGAGCCGAGCACGAATCAAACACGAATCGGGCACAGATACGGAAAAACCCCGCAGGATTCTGCGGGGTTTTCTGATGCTCATCGAGCTCAGCTCAAGACTACTTGCGCTGGTGACGAGTCTTACGCAGCAGTTTGCGGTGCTTCTTCTTGCTCATCCGCTTGCGGCGCTTCTTGATGACCGAACCCATCGTGAGCCTCCGTTCCTAGTTATCGTAAAGATTGCAACTTGCCCAATAATACACTGCTTCGGGGACTTTGCCTAACGGCACCCGCGTCGCATCATCAATTGCGGCGGGATTACAGCGGGAACTCCATGTAGAAATCGACGACCGAATCCTTGGCGCCGGTGGCCTGGAACACCACCGTATCGTTCTGCCAGACCGCCACCGCCTTGGTATCATCGGCGGCATCCAGCTTGGCCACATAGCTGCCCTTAGTCTCCCCGGACACCTTGACCTCGCCGGAGCCCAGCTCCTCGCCGGTCAGCGCGCCAGCCAGCGCGTCATACTGCGTCTTGGCCGCATCGGCCGTGGACCACTGCGCCGCGATCAGCGTGACGCCCTCGGCAGTCTCCCCGGTGGAGTACGTCATCGTGTACTCCTCCAGCGGCGTGGAGGATCCCCAGCTGGTGCTGGCAGCGGCCGCGGTACGCGCGAAATTCAGCACGCTGTCGGGCATCGCCTTGAGCAGCTCGGTGGCGTCCTCCGGCAACGCGACGGCATCGATGCTCGGCTTCTTCGGACGCTCCGGAGCGGTCTGCTGCGTCTGCGCGTCCGACTGACCGTCATCGTGACGAATAGCCCAGCCCGGCCATACGAACGCCGAGAGCACCGCCAGGATGATCACCACCGCCGCGGCCACGACCACGGCGATCAACTTGCCATGAGAAGAGGAACCTTGAGTATTCGACATGTTCCCGATTCTCTCACAGCGGCATGACGCGCCGCCGGGGAGTTCCACGGTCTTGCCCCGGAACGGCACAACCGGTCGCACACCTTGTCTGCGAACACCGATAGCGTCGAGATATGGCGAAGACCTCGACGCAGTACGTATGCTCCGAATGCGGATGGAACGGCCCCAAATGGTATGGCCGCTGCCCCGAATGCGGCCAGTGGGGCACGGTGGAGGAATTCCGCGAGTCCAGGCCCGCCGCCGGCACACGCACGGCCGCGCCCGGACGCACCTCGCGCACCACGGCGCTTCATGTCGGGGACGGCACCGCCACGCCGATCACCGAGGTCGGCACCGAATCCGTCCATCGCCTGCCCACCGGGTTCGGCGAATTCGATCGGGTCTTGGGCGGCGGCATCGTGCCCGGATCGGTCGCGCTCGTCGCGGGAGAGCCCGGCATCGGCAAATCCACCCTGCTGCTGCAGACCGCCGGCACCGTGGCCAAGCGGCATCCCGAGCGCACCGTGCTGTATCTGTCCGGCGAGGAGTCCCAGGCGCAGGTGCGCATGCGGGCCGCACGCATCGACGCGGTGACCCCGAATCTGCTGCTGGCCTCCACCACCGATCTGGCGACCGTGCTGGGGCTGATCGAGCGGGAGCGCCCGGCGCTGGCCATCGTCGATTCGGCGCAGACCATCGTCTCCCAGGAGGTCGATGGCATCTCCGGCGGCTCCACGCAGGTGCGCGAGGTGGCGAGCGCCCTGATCGACACGGCCAAAAGCCTGGATGTGCCGGTGCTGCTGGTCGGGCATGTGACCAAGGATGGGTCAATCGCCGGGCCGCGAACGCTGGAGCATCTGGTGGATGTGGTCTGCCAGTTCGAGGGCGACGCCCAGACCGCGTTGCGCATGCTGCGTGCGGTGAAGAACCGGTTCGGCCCGACCGACGAGGTGGGCTGCTTCGATATGAGCGGCGAGGGCGTGGCGGAGGTGGCCGACCCCTCCGGGTTGTTCCTGTCCGATGCCGTCACGCCGGTGGAGGGCACCTGCGTGACGTTCACGCTGGACGGGCATCGTTCGCTGCCGATCGAGGTGCAGGCGCTGGTGACGAATTCGGTGCTGCCGACGCCGCGGCGCGCGGTCAACGGCGTGGACACGAATCGCATCGCGATGCTGGTGGCCGTGCTGTACCGGCATGGCCGGATCAATCTGCTGGGCAATGACCTGTATGTGTCCACGATCGCCGGCGGGGTGGCGAAGGAGCCCGCCTGCGATCTGGCGATTGTGGCGGCGTTGGCGAGCGCGGCGCGTTCCCGTCCGATTCCGCGCACGACCTGCGCGATCGGCGAGATCAGCCTGACCGGGCAGGTACGGCCCGCGCCGCGGTTGGAGCAGCGGCTGCGAGAGGCGGCTCGGCTCGGCTTCACGACGGCCGTGGTGCCCAGATTGCGGCGCGGGAACAGGATTCCCGGGCTACAACTGGTGGAGGTGGACACGCTGCGGGACGCATTGGAGGCGTTGGGCTTGACCGGACGGTAGCCGCCGCCGGCGATGTCGCCGTAACGGGATGGTTATGATGTCACTCATGGCATTGGGTTTTCTTGGCGCGGATGATTGGGATTTCGCCACGTGGGAGGCCGAGGTGTCCCAGCGTACGAACCGTTCGCTGGCCGGCCGCCGTGTTGTGATGCCGGACGACGGGGAGCCGGCCGTTGAACGGTTCCGATTGCAGGCTGCACAGTGGGGTATGGTGCCCACCCCCGACGACGCGACGTGCACGGACGACCTGTTGAAAGCCGGTGAGGCGCCGCTCGACCCGTCTGCCCCCGTTGGGGGGCTGTTCGATTCCCGTCACGCCGACGGCGTGGAGGCGATGGACGCCGCGCAGGCGCATATGCCGGTGACCGCCGCGCTGCTGGACGAGCTGACCCGCGAAACGGACCTGCATGGCGTACGCATCGCAGTCTGCCTGATCCTGGAGCCGAAGACGGCCGTGCTGCTGCGGCTGCTGAAGGCCGCAGGCGCCGTGGTGGGCGTATTCTGCGAGCCGGAATCCACCGACCAGCGGGTGGCCGACCAGCTGCGCCGGGAAGGGATCACGGTTCAGGCCGATGCGGGGTGGACCGCCGAACAGGCGCATCAGGGGGCGCTGCGGCTGCTGGATGAAATCCGCCCGCAGATCATCATCGACGACGGCGCGAGCTTCGCCCGACTCGCCGCGCTCGAACGGCCGGAGCTGCTGGACGGCCTGATCGGCGTATCCGAGGAGACCACCAGCGGCGTCCGCGCGTTCCAGGCCATGCAGGATGCCGGGGCGCTGACGTTTCCGGTCATCGCGGTCAACGACAGCATCCTGAAAACTGGATTCGACAACACGCACGGTACCGGCGAGACCTGTGTGACCACCATGCAGGACATCCTCGGTGCCCACGCGTTCGAGGGGGCGCGGGTGGCGGTGGTCGGCTACGGGCCGGTCGGCCGCGGCTTCGCCCTGCGCGTCCGCGCGCTCGGTGCACGGGTCGCCGTCTGCGACAACGACCCCGTGGCCGCCCTGCAGGCCGTGTTCGACGGATTCGCCGCAACGGACATCGACGAGGCACTGGCCGACGCGGACATCGTCGTCTCGGCCACCGGCGTGCGGCACACCATCGCGCTGGAACACCTCCAGCGCATGCGGCAGGGGGCGGCGCTGGCCGTCATCGGCGGCATCGCCAACGAGATCGCCCTGGACGACATCCCGGACTTCCGCAGCGAGACCGGATGCCGCATCCGCGACCTGGCCGTGCCCGATGGGCCGGTCATCCGGCTGCTGGCCGAGGGCGACGGCGTCAACTACACGGCCGGCGGCGGCAACCCGATCGAGATCATGGACCTGAGCTTCGCCGTGCAGGTGTCGGCCGTCACGTACCTGTGGCGCACGCGGGGCACCCTCCGCCCCGGACTGCACCGACTGGACGCCGACGCGGACCGCCGCATCGCCGCCGTCGCCCTGTCCGTGCGCGGGTTCAGCGTCAGCCATGCCGTAGCGGAGAACGGATACGACTGGACGATGACCCGGTTCGCGGAAACCGAACGCCGATCGCAGACACAGGAGGGGCAGTGAACATCCACGACCCGTTGTACGCCGCGGCACATCCCGAGCCGCTCACGCAGGTCACGCTGTATTCGGCGCCGCTGATCATTCCGGTCACCGGACCGGTCATCCTCAACGGCGCCATCGCCGTGTCCGGCAGCAGGGTGGTGCACGTCGGCACCCGTCGTTGGGTGTGGGACACCCTCGAATCCGAACTGGCCGCCGGCGCCCGCGTGGAGGAACGCCACTGGCACGGCGTCATCACCCCCGGTCTGGTCAACGCGCACACCCATCTGCAGTACACGGTGATGGCCGAGGTGGGGCGCGGAACGTACGGCGGCTTCCACGATTGGGAGCGCGCGTTCGACGACGTCTACGACGGGCTGGACGGCAACGTGTGGCGCGATTCGGCCCGAGCCGGCGCGCGCATGATGGTTCAGGCCGGCACCACGGCGGCCGCCGACATCGTGACCGACCCGGAGGCGGCCGACGCGCTCGCCTCGCAGGGCATGCACGGCGTGGCCTACTGGGAGGTGATGAACTGGCGCAACAGCGATTGGAAAACCGCCGGCATCAGCGAACTGGTCGGGCATCTGGGCACGATGCGGCAGGAGGGCCTGCCCAGCATCGGCATCAGCCCGCACGCCCCGTACACCCTAGAGACCGCGCCGTTCGTGGACCTGCCCGACATCGCCCGCCAGCTGGACATGCGCCTGCACATCCACCTGGCCGAAACGCCGATGGAGGCCGGCGCGGACACCGACGACCTGACCATCTATTCGGCCGCGGCCTGGCGCGACCGGCATTGGACCAGCTACACCGAGCTCAAACGCGAGGGGCTCAACGCCTCCGCCATCCAGTTCCTCGACCAGCTCGGATCCCTGGGCCCCGACGTGCACATCGCCCACGGCGTGTGGGCGAGCGCCGAGGACCGGCGGATCCTGCGCCAGCGCGGGGTCGGCGTGGCGTTGTGCCCCCGGTCGAACCGCATCACGGTCACCGGCAAGGACGCGCCTGTGCGCGCCTACCTGGAGGAGGGCAACCTGCTGGCCATCGGCACCGACTCGCTGTCCAGCTCCCCCAGCCTGGACGTGCTCGACGACGCGGCCATGCTCTACGACCTGGCGCGGGCGCAGGGCTACCGGGCCAACGACCTGTCCCACCGCATCATCCGCATGCTCACCATCGGCGGCGCGCAGGAGATGGGCATGCACGTGGGCGCCGGCCGCATCGGCCAGGTCAACGCCGGCGCCACCGCCGACCTGGCGTTCTTCGACATCCCCGTCGACATCGCCTCCCCGGCCGACATCGAAACCACCATCGAAACCCTGGTCCGGCACGGTGCCGGCACCAACCGGGCCACCGTCATCTCCGGTCGCCTCGTCTACAACCACGGCGCCTTCAACGCGCCCGACGACGAGACGACCGACCCACGCGCCTGACATAATGCCGGCGCCCCCCACCCACAGCACGAAAGGACATCCCGATGAGCGTATCCCTCACTGACATGAGCTCCTATGCCCGGTCCGTCGTCGAACAACTCGGCCTCGAACCCCATCCCGAAGGCGGCTGGTACGTGCGCGACTGGCAGTCGCCGATCAACGACCAGTCCGGTCGTAGGCCGCTGTCGTCGCTGATCTACTTCCTGCTGGCCGAAGGCGACGCCAGCGCCTGGCACAAGGTCGACGCCGACGAGATCTGGCTGTGGCACGGCCCCGCGCCGGTCACCATCGAGATGGCCGGCAACGGCGAGGAACCGGACGAGACCGCCGTCCGCACCGTCGTGCTCGGCACCGGCATCGCCGCGTCCGAGGACGGTGACGCCGCACCCGTCGGCCATCTGGTCATCCCCGCGGGCGTCTGGCAGCGCACCGTGCCGGGTGCCGGCGACGCGCTCGTCTCCTGCGTGGTCAGCCCCGGTTTCGAATTCGCCGGGTTCACCCTGCAGTAGCCGCAGACATCGCGCTGATAACCGGCTATCGGCAAAACCGATGACCGGACGGTTCCCTCTGGCCAAACGGCGTCCTAGTATACGTATGGACGCAGGCATTGCCAACCATATCGAGTTCACAACCATATCGAGTTCAGGAGAGTGACATGACCATTTCCGGCAAGCAGTTCATCCGCGGCGCCGCCGCGACGCTCAGCATCGCCGCGCTCGCGCTGACCGCCGCGTGCGGCTCCGACACCGCGCAGGACGCCGCCGACAACACTCAGGCGAACAGCGGCGATCTGACGCAGCAGACCGTGACCCCGGGCAAGCTGACCATCGCCACCGGCGATCCGGCGTATGAGCCGTGGGTGCTCAACGACGATCCGGAGTCCGGCGAAGGCTATGAGGCGGCCGTGGCGTACGCGGTGGCCGAGCAGCTCGGCTTCGACGCCGACGACGTGGTGTGGACCCGCACGACCTTCGACGCGGCCATCGCCCCCGGCCCGAAGGACTGGGATATGAACATCCAGCAGTTCGGCATCACCGACGAGCGCAAGCAGGCCGTCGACTTCTCCTCCGGCTACTACAAGGACACCCGCGCCGTGATCGTCAAGAAGGACGGCAAGTTCGCGAACGCGACCTCGCTCGCCGACCTGAAGGACGCCGTGGTCGGCGCCACCGTGGGCACGCAGGGCTACACCTACGCCAAGGAGAAGATCACCGACAACGTGCAGACCTTCAACGACGATGCCTCGCTGGCCCAGGCGCTGGACGCCGGGCAGATCGACGCGCTGGTGGCCGACACCACCGTGTGCGTGTACATGGTGCAGTCCGGCCAGGTGGCGGACGGCGTGGTGATCGGCCGCATCGCCGGCTCCGAGGACAAGGACGGCATGGGCATCGTGCTGCCGAAGGATTCGCCGCTGACCGAGGCCACCACCAAGGCCGTGGACGATCTGGAGGCCGACGGCACGCTGCAGAAGCTGCAGGACCAGTGGCTCGCCGAGTACACCTCCGACCTGCCCGAGCTCGCCTGACGGCCCAGTTCGACGCACCCGGGACCTGATGCAACGGCCGGACGCCTTCAGTGCGCCCGGCCGTTGCGTATCGTTCCCCCGCATACTTGTTACGCCAACGAATTAGAGTAGGAACCATGAGTCTTCCCTCCCCTTCCCCCGTTGCCGGGGCGGCGTCGGTCAGCGACGTCGAACTGGACCGCCGCGCCTGGCGGCGCAAACGGCAGTTGCGGTCCGTGGCGATCAGCATGCTCAGCACGGTGGTACTGGCCCTGGTGGTTGTGGTGGGTCTGCAGATGTCCCCCGGATGGCCGCATGTCAAGGAGACGTTCTTCTCCGCCGAATACTTCGCCAAATGCTTTCCCGAAGTGCTGGACGGCCTGTGGCTGAATCTGCGGATCCTGATCGTGGCCGTAATCGGTGTGGCAATCCTGGCCACGCTGATTGCGCTGATCCGTACCAGCCGCAACCCGGTGATGTTCCCGTTGCGCGTCATCGCTGCCGTCTACACCACCGTGATGCGCGGCATCCCGATGATCGTGCTGCTGTATCTGATCGGTTTCGGCATCCCCGGCCTGGGATTGTTCGGGCGTATCGACCCGGCGATCCTGGGCACGATCGCGATCGTGCTCGGGTATGCGGCCTATGTGGCCGAGGTGCTGCGCGCCGGCTTCAACGATGTGCATCCCTCGCAGCGTGCCTCCGCACGCTCCCTGGGCCTGACCGCCGGGCAGACCACCTGGCTGGTGGTGATCCCGCAGGCGCTGCGCAAGGTGACGCCGGCGCTGATGAACGATTTCATCTCGATGCAGAAGGATGTGGGCCTGATCTCCGTACTGGGCGCGGTGGACGCCGTGCGCGCCGCGCAGATCGAGGTGGCCAGCTCATACAACTTCACCCCGTATGTGGTGGCCAGCCTGCTGTTCATCCTGATGAGTGTGCCGTTCATCCTGCTGAGCGACTGGTATTCCGAGCGTCTGCGCAAGCGTGAGCAGAGCGGAGGTGTGGTATGAGCATGAAGGCAACCGTTCCCGAAACCGGGCAGACGTTCGATGATGCGCCCGTGGTGCTGCGGTTGGACAACATCCGCAAATCCTTCGGCTACACCCATGTGCTGAACGGCATCTCCTTCGACATCCATCAGCATGAGGTGGTGGCGCTGCTCGGCCCGTCCGGTTCCGGCAAGTCCACGCTGATGAAATGCGTGAATCTGCTCGAACAGGTGGACGACGGGCAGATCTGGCTCAGCGGCACCGACATCACCGATCCCCGCGCGGACCAGGACGACATCCGTTCCCGTATCGGCGTAGTGTTCCAGCAGTTCAACCTGTTTCCCCACATGTCGGTGATCAGGAACGTGACCTTGGCCGCCCGCAAGGTGCACCACTGGTCGAAGGACCGCGCCGATGCGCGTGCGCTGGAGCTGCTCGACCGCATCGGCATGCGGGCCAAGGCCGGGGCCTATCCGGACCAGCTGTCCGGCGGGCAGCAGCAGCGCGTGGCCATCGCCCGGGCGCTGATGACCAATCCGGAACTGCTGCTGCTGGACGAGATCACCTCCGCGTTGGACCCGATGCTGGTCGGCGAGGTGCTGGACATGGTCTCCGAGCTGAAGGATCAGGGCACCACCATCCTGATGGCCACGCATGAGATGAGCTTCGCCCATGATGCGGCGGACCGCATCGTGCTGCTGCGCCGCGGCGTGATCGCCGAGAACGGCACCCCGCGGGAGGTCATGGACGAATCGCAGGATCCGGAGACCAAGGAGTTCTTCAGCCATTTCCGCAACTGATTGCCGCAATTGCCCTAAGGCACGCCGCACGGCTCACAGCGGGTATGCTAAACCCCGGATACGGCCCACATAGGTGCCTGTATCCGGGGTTCCGCATATCCACACGTTTCTGACCTCTATGATGCGGAAGGTTCATCCCGCCGGATGCCACGGGTGAATGTCACGGCCGAATGTCACAGGTGAGGTCTGTCCAGGTATCGTGTGGTACGGAAAACCTATATTCATGCAATCCTAGTTCCGTACCGTACCACGGCGTGATCTTGGCGAACGAATCCTTGGAATCAAGCCATTCCGCAATCCGAGGATTCCTCGTGGTACGGTACGGAAGCCGCTGGTGGGGTCATGAAGCCTTCCGTACCACGATGGTACGGTACGGAAGGCGGGAATCAAGCAGGCAGGCGTTCGGTACCACACTGGTACGGTACGGTCGACGACGTCAACCGATTATGCGGATCGGTACCGCACGCCCCGTGTCAGCAGGTCAGCCGCTTGGTCTGGTCCACGTAGGAGTTCAGCGCCTCGATCAGTTGGTCGACGCCGTCGTAGCGGACCATCGGGTGCAGGAACCCCGCGAATTCGACGCGCACGCGGTGCCCGTACAGGTCCAGCCAGGAACCGTCCTCGGTGATCGCATAGGCCTCGGCCACACGTTCATGCAGACCGGTCTGCTCGCTGAACGTCGGCTTGGTGCCGATCGAGATCGCCGCAGGCCAACGGTACGGGGAATCGGCGGCGCTTCGCGCGCTCGCGCCACGGTCGTCATACGGGTGCAGCTTGGACGCGGGTTCCTCGGCGCCCGCGGCATCCGGGCCAGCCTGGTCCGATGCCAATCCGAAGGATTCCCCAGGTCCCAGATCGACCAGCCATCCGGCATACACGCCATCCACCGGCAGATAGCCGTCCAGACGCTCCCCCAGGTTCGCGGTCGGGAATCCGAGCGTACGACCGCGTTCCTCGCCGTACACCACCACACCCTCGACGGCATGGGGACGTCCCAGGATTGCATTCGCGTCCTTGATGCGCCCGTGCCCGAGCAGATACCGCACATTCGTGGAGCTCCAGGCGCGGGTTCTGCGCCCCTGATGCCGTTTGCTCCATGCGCGCAGCTGCGCCTTGGTCATGCCGGCGGTCGGATCCTTCGGCTCGCCCGGTTCCGTAGGCGCTTCGGGGCGCGCGTCGGCCGGGATGCGCACCTCGCCGGGCCCGCGATCATCCACCACAACCAACTCGAATACGCCGGTGGCCTGCGCCAACGTGTTGATCGCCTTGATCGTGCCCTCGCGGTTGTTGCCCATCGCGGCGTCCGCGCCCAGCACCAGCGTGCGCATACCCAACCGGCCGACCATCTGACCCAGGAAGAACCGGTAGGATTTCGCCGCGAACGCCAATGAGTACCGGACCAGCAGCACCACATCCACCCCCAGATCCCGCATGATGCGCAGCCGCTGATCCGCTCCGGTCAACGCGTCCACGTCCACGGCGTCCGCCGGCAGCTGCGCGCCACCGTGTTCGGCCGCGTACCGATGCACCAGTCCAGGGCGCGGGTCAAACAGCACCACCACGGAGAATGAATCGGTTCGCCGCGCCAGTTCCACCACCTTGCCGATCACCGCGCAATGCCCCTGATGCATGCCGTCGAACACGCCGACGGTCACCACCGCCTTGCGGTCGGGGCTGAGCGCGGGCCAGTCGACCTGTCCGTTGTCATCGGGGATCAGCGTCATGATGTCCATAATCGTCCTTCGTTCCTTGAGCGCGGGTTCGGCCCGGCTCTCTACTCTACCGGGAATACGGTGACGGGTTTGACCATGCCGCGGCCGCACGGCTCCACAATGGCCACGAGGTCATGACGTTCCGGCATCACCGCGGCCAGCCGTCCGCCGCGTGGCGTTTCCTCGGTGATGCGGATGCGGCGTCCGAACCGCAGGTCGGCGGCCTGCGTTTCGGATATGGCCGCAACCGGCATCGCGGCAGAGGCGGCCTCGACCATCGATAGCGCGCGAACAGCCAGATCGTCCCCGGACGCGTCGAGCACGGCGCGGTTGCGGGTCACGGTCTCGCCGTCACGATTGGTGAACGTGCGCCGCTCGCTGTGTGCCGTCACCGTGCGGGGATCATCGATGCGATACCGTCCCACGCGGATGCGGCGCAGACGGGTCAGATGCCCGCCGACTCCCAGCGAGACGCCCAGATCGCGGGCAAGGGCGCGGATGTAGGTGCCGGCCGAGCAGGTGACGCGCACATCCACGTCCAGCGCCGGTATCGCGCCGCCATGAGGGTCGGCGTCTTCCGGCATACGTTCCTGCGGCGAATCGACTGATCGCACACCGGTTGCGTCCGAGACCCGGATCGGGCGCACGTCGAGCACCGTGAACTCGTGGATGGTGACCGGTCGCGCCTTGAGTTGCACGTCCTGACCTTCGCGGGCCAGATCATAGGCGCGTTGTCCGTTGACCTTGATGGCCGAGTATGTGTTCGGCACCTGGTCGATCGTTCCGGTGAATCGCGCGTCGATTATCGTCTGCAGCTCGGCTCGGGACATGGCCGGCACCGGGTGAGTTGATATAATCGCGCCCTCGGCGTCATCGGTGGTGGTGCCCTGTCCGAGCCGGATGGTGGCCTCGTAGGTCTTGTCATGGTCGACGATGACGTTCAGCAGCCGCGTGGCGTTGCCGAACCCGACGACGAGCACGCCGGTGGCCATCGGATCGAGCGTGCCGGCGTGGCCGACGCGCTTCATATGCAGGGCACCGCGCACGGCGGCCACGATGTCATGGCTGGTGACGCCCTGTGGCTTGTCGACGATCAGCAGGCCGGAATCCGTCAAGGTCACGCCTCGTCCGTATCCGAGCCGTCGGACGCGCCGCCGAGATCGATGTCGTCCAGATTGTCCCAGTCGTCGTCGGACTCATCGTCCCAGTCGGATTCATCGTCCAGGTCCGAATCCTCGTCACGGGTTTCCGGATGCTTGTACGGGTCGGCGTCGCCGGCGTACTGGGCGGTCTCGCGGGCCTTGGCCAGCTCCTCGTCGCGCTTGCGGGCCATAGCCAGGATGTCCTCGATCTCGTGGGCCTCGCCCGGCACTTCGTCGAAGATGAACTGCAGCTGCGGGGTCAGACGCAGGCCGGCCTTGGTGCCGACCAGCGAGCGCAGGCGGCCCTTGGCCTGGTTCAGCGCCTCCTGGGCGCGTTTGCGCTCGCCCTGTTCCTTGCCGGCGTGGCCGAGCTGGGTCCAGTAGACCTTGGCCAGCTGCAGATCGTTGGTCACGCGGACCTCGGTGATCGTCACGTTCGCCAGACGCTTGTCATGCAGCTGGGCCTCCATCGAGGAGGCGATGACGCGCTGGATCAGCGCCGCGATGCGTGCGGCGCGGGGGTTGGTTCCTGAAGGCATGATGTTCCTCGTGTTTCTCGTCCGTCAATCCGGCCCGGCCGGCGTCGTCCCGTGGCCGGTCGTTTGTTCCGATGTTCCATCGTCGCACATCCCACGGTCATTGGCACCCGCCCGACGGCGGCCCGCACGACCGGGGAAAACGCGACGGGCGCCCGCCACCGGAAACCGGCCTGCGGGCGCCCGTCATGTGCACGGCGGTGCGAACGGCTACTTGCGTTCGACCTCCTGCATCTCGAAGGTCTCGATGATGTCGCCGATCTCGATGTCATTGAAGGAGCCGAGGTTGATACCCGCCTCGTAGCCTTCCTTGACGGAGGTGACGTCGTCCTTGAACCGGCGCAGCGAGGAGATCTCCAGGTCGTTGACCGTGGCCACGCCGTTGCGCAGGATACGGCACTTGGTACCGCGCTTGACCTCGCCGTCCTGCACCATGACGCCGGCGATGTTGCCGAACTTGGAGGAGCGGAAGATCTCGCGGATCTCCGAGTGGGAGGTGACGACCTCCTCGTACTCGGGCTTGAGCATGCCCTTGAGCGACGCCTCGATGTCCTCGATGGCCTTGTAGATGATCGAGTAGTACTTGATCTCCACGCCTTCGCGCTCGGCGAGCTCCGCCACCTGACGGTTCGGGCGCACGTTGAAGCCGATGATGACGGCCTTGTCGACCGTGGCCAGGTTGACGTCGTTCTGCGTGATCGCGCCGACGCCGCGGTGGATGACCTGGATCCCGACCTCGTCGGAGACCTCGATCTTCATCAGCGAATCCTCAAGCGCCTCGACCGAGCCAGACGAATCGCCCTTGATGACGATGTTGAGCATATCCACCTCGGACTTGGCGAACTGCTCCTTGAGGCTCTCAAGCGAGACGATCTTGCGGCGCTTGGCCAGCTGCGCGGCGCGCTCGGTGGCCTGGCGCTTCTCGGCGATCTGACGGGCGGTACGGTCGTCCGGGGCCACCAGGAACAGGTCGCCGGCGGTCGGCACCGAGGTCAGACCGAGCACCTGCACCGGGGTGGAAGGCACAGCCTCCTTCATCTGGTTGCCGTTCTCGTCGAGCATCGCGCGGACGCGGCCGTACGAGGTGCCGGCCACGATGGCGTCGCCGACGTGCAGGGTGCCCTGCTGCACCAGTACGGTGGCCACGGCGCCGCGGCCCTTGTCCAGTCGGGCCTCGACGGTGGCGCCGCGGGCGTCCATGTCGGGGTTGGCGCGCAGGTCGAGCTCGGCGTCGGCCGTCAGCAGCACGGCCTCCAGCAGCTTGTCCACATTCGTGCCCTGCTTGGCGGAGATGTCGACGAACATCGTGTCGCCGCCGTACTCCTCCGGCACCAGGCCGAACTCGGTGAGCTGGCCGCGGACCTTCTCCGGGTTCGCGCCGGGCACATCGATCTTGTTCACGGCCACGACGATCGGCACATGTGCCGCCTGGGCGTGGTTGATGGCCTCGACGGTCTGCGGCATGACGCCGTCGTCGGCGGCGACCACCAGAATCGCCACGTCGGTCAGCTCGGCGCCGCGGGCACGCATGGCGGTGAACGCCTCGTGGCCAGGGGTGTCGAGGAACGTGATCTTGCGCTGCTCGCCCTCCAACGACACGGTGACCTGGTAGGCGCCGATGCGCTGGGTGATGCCGCCGGCCTCGCCCGCGATGACGTTGGTGCGGCGGATGGTGTCGAGCAGTCGGGTCTTGCCGTGATCGACATGGCCCATGACGGTGACCACCGGCGGACGCGGCTTCAGATCCTCGTCCTCCTGCAGCTCCTCCTCGTCCAGGTCGATGTCGAACTGCTGCAGCAGCTCCTTGTCCTCCTCCTCGGCAGACACGATCTTGATGTTCCAGCCGATCTCCTCGCCGAGGATCTGGAACGTCGACTCGTCCAGGGACTGCGTGGCCGTGGCCATCTCGCCGAGATGGAACAGTACGGTGACCAGCGCGGCCGGGTTGACGTTGATCTTCTCGGCCAGGTCGGCCAGCGAGGCACCCTGGCGCAGACGGATGGTCTGGCCGTTGCCGGCGGGGATGCGCACGCCGCCGATGGTCGGGGCCTTCAGCTCCTGGAACTCCTGGCGTTTCGCGAGCCTGTTCTTACGCGCCTTCGAGGACTTGCCGCCCTGACGGCCGAATGCGCCGGCCGCGCCACCGCGACCGCGACCGCCGCCGCGTGCGGGACCGTTGTTCGGAGCACTGCCCTGATGGCCACCGGCCGTATTGCCGCCGAAACGGTTGCCGCCGGCCGGACGGTTGCCGGCACCGCCCTGACCGGGACGATGCTGACCCCACTGCCCAGGCTTGGCCTGCGAGCCCTGGCCCGGACGGCCACGGAAGCCTCCACGGCCGCCGCCCTGACCCGGACGGCCATTGCCGCGGCCGCCACGGCCGTTCTCGACGGTCGGGCGAGCCATCGGATGAGGACGCGGGATGTCGCTCGGCGTGGGGGTATGCATCCCCTGCTTGCGGCTGAACGGATTGTTGCCGGGACGGGGACCGCTCTGGCGGGCGCCGTCCTGCGACTGCTGGCGGTTGCCCTGCGCGGAGGGACGACCGTTGTTCTGCTGGCGGGACTGCTGATGCCCGCCCTGGCGCTGGCCGGGCTTCGGGGCCGGACCGTGATGCCCCGACTCGCCGGACTGTTTGGCGGCGGGAGCGGGCTTCGGGCCGGGCGCGGCCGGCTTCGGGGCCGTATGCGGCTTCTCCGCATGGGCAGCGGGGGCCGCGGGCTTGGCCGCCGGCATAGGCTTGGCGGCAGGCATGGGTTTGGCCGCGGCCGGCTTCGGGGCCGTGGGCTTCTTATGCTCCGGGGCGCCGGAATTCTGCTGGGGTGCGCCGCCGTCCTTGGGGAACGCCGCCTTCAGACGACGGACGACCGGCGGCTCCACGGTCGATGATGCGGACTTGACGAATTCACCCATCTCCTTGAGCTTCTCAAGGACGGTCTTGCTGTCGACGCCAAGTTCCTTGGCCAAATCATACACGCGTGCTTTCGGCACTCAATTCTCCTATTCTGCGACCGCGCGTATGCCGGCGGTCACGCTTCGATGACGGCGAGCTTACCCTGTCTCATCGTGCAACCATGGTCGTTATACCTCGTTTTCGTACCGCTCGCCGAACCGCAGTTCAACGCCCGGATTACCGCAGCCCAAGCATACTCGTAACTGTGGAAAATCCGGGCGTGGCGAGCGCGGGGAATCCCGGGTCAGGATTCGTGTTCCGCCGGTGCGCCCTGATGGGCCTCGGCGGATTCGATGCCGATCTTCCAACCGGTGAGCTTAGCGGCCAGACGCGCGTTCTGCCCCTCCTTGCCGATGGCCAGCGAGAGCTGGTCGTCGTGGATGAACGCGATGGCGGTCTTGTTCTTCTCGCTGATGACCTTGACGCCGGTGGCGACCGCCGGGGACAGCGCCGCGGCCACGAACTTGGCCGGGTCGTTCGACCAGTCCACGATGTCGATCTTCTCCGGGCCGAGGTTCTCCATGACGGCGCGCACACGGGCGCCGCCGGGGCCGATCAGCGCCCCCTTGGGATTGACGCCCTCGGTGTTGGCGCGCACCGCGATCTTCGTGCGGGCGCCCGCCTCACGGGCGATCGCCATGATCGACACGGCTCCGGAGTTGAGCTCCGGCACCTCGCGTTCGAACAGGCGGCGCACCAGCTCCGGGTGGGAGCGGGAGACGATGATCTCCGGTCCCTTCAGCCCGCGCGCCACGTTGACCACGTACACGCGCAGACGCTCGCCGTGGCGGTAACGCTCCCCGGGCACCTGCTCGCGGCGCGGCAGGATGGCCTCCACATCACCCACCGCGATATGCACGTTCGCGGTGTCCTTGGCGTCCTGCTGCACCACGCCGGTGATCAGCTTGCCGCGCTGTCCGGAGAACGCGCCGAAGATCTTGTCGTCCTCGGCCTTGCGGAACAGCTGGGAGATCACCTGACGAGCGGTGGCCGCGGCCAAACGTCCGAAGTCGTGCGGGGTATCGTCGTACTCCTCGCCCAGCTTCGGGGCGGGGTGCGGATCGTCCTCGGTGGGTTCCACGGGAATCTCGTCCTGCGCCCACACGGTGAAGGTGCCGGCGCGGTCGTCCAGTTCGATGCGCGCATGCTTGGCGGCATGCGGGGTTTTCATATATGCGAGCCGCAGCGCCTCGGTCAGTGCGTTGTCCAACGTTTCAGCGTCAATGCCCTGTTCGGCGGCGAGCCGATGCATGGCATTCAGGTCCAGTTCCATCTTCAAGACCTCCTATGAAGTTATTATCCGAGCGCTTGGCCCACTGGTCACAGTCAAACGTTAGTCTAGTGGTTTATGCAGACACTATGCGCCGAGAATCATCGGGTCTTCACGCACATCCGCCGCTGGGCTTCGGCTGCGGCTGTGCTGGCGCTGACCCTGACGGCGGGTGCCTGCACGATGCCGCGCATCCAAGGCCGGGCCGAGTCCGAATACGAGCCCAGCGCATGCGAACAGGCCTTGTATACCGCCATGGATGCCGAGGAGACGATGCGTTCCCCGTTGCCGATGCCGATGCGGTATGACGCGGCCCGAACCGCCCGGGATTCCTGGTTGGATGCGGCGGTCTTCTGTCCGGCGCGATTCGGCGAGGGCGTTATGCGCGCAGCGCAATCCGCGGCCCGAGCCGACACGATGGCCGCATACTTCGGCCTTACCCAGGACGATGCGGGATGGGATGAGGCCGGCGTAACCTCCCTGGATATCGACCGTCACCGCTCCGCGCTCGACGATCTGGTCGACACGGCCGCTGCCGCGGACGCGGAGGATACTGCGGGATTCGCGTTCGAGGTGCTGGCGGCACGGCAGGTCGCCGGCGCCACATTGAACCAGAGCGACCGGTGCAAGGCCGCCGCGCAGATGCTGGCGTCGCTGGGGCAGGACGATGCCCGGCAGGGTGTGTACGATCCGACCCCGCTGCTCGACCATCCCGGCCGGATGACGGATGCCGCCACCGGACTGAGCGCGCCGACGACGGCCGTCGTGCTGATGGACTGCGCCCGCTCGCTCGCAGCCGCCGCCCATGACACCCGCACCGACCAGAACAGCCAGACCGAACCGACGCCGACCGACGAGGCGTGGCGTGCCTACGCCGTGCAGGCCGCGAACCATGCGCTGCAGGCGTTCCGGCTGGGGTACCCCATGATTGATGAGGCGCTGTTCGATGCCGAAGCCACAACCGATCACAACGCCGGGTGACGCAGTCCGGTCATATGTCCCGGTGTTCCCTCCCCTGAACCGTCGGACCGCATCTCTCCGGACAGACGCGGTCCGGTCATGCGCCACGCCGATTTGACGCGTCGCGAGGCTATGGCATAATAGACAAGTTGCTTGATGCAGCATCCGGATGAGTGTCCGAGCGGTCTAAGGAGCACGCCTCGAAAGCGTGTGAGGGCAACCCCCTCCGCGAGTTCGAATCTCGCCTCATCCGCCATCGCCCTTACCGAGAATCCTCGGTAAGGGCTTTTTCGCATCTGAACCTCCGTTACGGAGTCACAACCATGTCACGCCTTACAGCGTCCGCTTGGCGCGGATCGCCTCAGCGCGCGCGGCCAGCTGGTCGTCGGCGGGATACGCCACGTGTTCCAGAGTCAGGCCCTGCGGCGCGATCGGACCGGTCGACCCCTCACGCAGCGGGGTCGCCATTTTTTCCGCGAACCAGTCGAGATCCTTCCTGCCCTGTCCCACCTTCACGCAGGCGTTGACCAGGGAACGCACCATGTTGCGGGCGAACGCATCGGCCACGATCGTGAAGCACACCAGTCCGGACTCAGCCAAAGGGACGGTGTATCCGCCGGACGTTCCGTGCCGGCCATGCGCCGCATCATCCGCGGCCGCGACGCAGTCAGGGCGATCCGGCACCAGGGGCGACTTGGGGATGCGCGACCAGTAGGCCTGCTTGACCTCGCGGATCGTGGTGCCGCCCGGATTGGGGGTTGCGAACGAGCCGAAATCGTGCAGTCCGATCGTCATCGCCGCCGCCGCGTTCATCGCGTCCAAGTCCAGCCGGTCGTCGAGGGCCAGCACAAAGCCGCGCATCCGGGGATCCACCGGACGCGCATCGTCGCAGATGCGGTACACATACGTGCGCTCCAACGCCGAGAACCGGGCGTCGAACCCCTCCGGCGCCACGCTCACCGCGTGGATGGCGATATCATCCGGCACCATGCGGGACAGTCGCCGGAACAACGCCTCCGGCGCAGGGACGCCCATATGGCCCACGCAACGTTCCAGGGTCGGCTCCCCCAGGTCCAGATGGCAGACCTGGTGCAGCGCGTGCACGCCGGTGTCGGTGCGGCCGGCCACGGTCAGGCGCAGCGGTTCGTCCGGATCGTCAGCCGGCACACGCAGAACCGTGTGCAGCGCCTGCTCCAGCTCGCCCTGCACGGTGCGAAGCTGTGGCTGCCTGGCCCAGCCGTAGAACGCCCCGCCATCATAGCCCAGGTCCAGGCGCAATCTCACCATATCCGTCCCTTCGCGCTATCTGATTCGGCTTCCGGACCATTTCCGGACCGTGATGCATCGTGACCGTGAACCATCACGATAAACCCTTGAAATATCAACGTTTCGACGACATAGATCACAGTCGCAATGTATCAGGGTCCGGCAGGAGGCCGGTACCGGTATCGGTCTCCATGATACGAAAAAGGTCGGGAACCGCTTGGTTCCCGACCTGATCGGCCTATCGGCCTATGCTCACTCGGCCTTCTCGGCCTCGGCGGTCTCCTCAGCCGGGGTCTCAGCGGCCTGCTCGGCCGGAGCCTCGGTGGTTTCCTCGGACACAACCGGGGTCTCCTCCTCGGCGGCGACCTTGGCAGCGGCCTCGGCTTCCTTCACCACGGCCTTCTTCGGGCTCACCGGCTCGGTGACCAGCTCGATGATGGCGGCCGGCGAAGCGTCTCCCTTGCGCGGAGCGATCTTGATGATGCGGGTGTAGCCGCCCTCACGCTGCTCCATCTGCTCGGCGATCTGGGTGAACAGCACGTGCACGACCGACTTGTTGCGGATGACGCGCATCACGCGACGACGGGAGTGCAGGTCGCCACGCTTGGCGAACGTAATCAGACGCTCGGCGAGCGGGCGCAGACGCTTGGCACGCTGCAGGGTGGTGGTGATGCGGCCGTACTGGAACAGGCTGGTGGCCATGTTCGCGAGCATCAGGCGCTCATGCGCGGGGCTGGACGCCAGGCGCGGGCCCTTCTTCGGGGTAGGCATAGTTAGTTACTCCTTATTGCCCCGGAGCCCAGGTGGGCATCTGCCCGAACATCCGGACTCCGAAGCGGTTGGTCAAAGGTGTGGGTTCACTCGTCGTCGGGCGAGAAGAACGTGCCACCTTCAAGGTTGTTGGCGTCGAAGCCCAGCGGCGAGGCCTTGAGCGACAGCCCCAGGGACTGCAGCTTCTCTTTGACCTCGTCGATTGACTTCATGCCGAAATTGCGGATGTCGAGCAGGTCCTGCTCAGTGTGGGAGACGAGCTCGCCGATGGTGTGGATACCCTCACGCTTCAGGCAGTTGTAGCTGCGCTGGGTCAGGTTCAGATCCTCGATCGGCACGGCCATCTCGGGGTTGGTCTCCTCGACCACAGGGGCCGGACCGACTTCGACGCCTTCCGCCTGGACATTGAGTTCGCGGCACAGGCCGAACAGCTCGACCAGTGTGGAACCGGCGGAAGCCACCGCGTCGCGCGGCGAGATGGCGGGCTTGGTCTCCACGTCCAGAATGAGCTTGTCGAAGTCCGTGCGCTGTTCCACACGGGTGGCCTCGACCTTGTAGCTCACCTTGAGCACCGGGGAGTAGATCGAGTCGACCGGGATGCGGCCGATCTCGTCGTTCTCCTGCTTGTTCATCTGCGCAGGCACATAGCCGCGGCCGCGCTCCACGGTGAACTCAATCTCGAGCTCGCCGTCCTCGGCCAGGGTGGCGATGTGCTTGTCCGGGTTGGCGATGGTCACACCGGCCGGCGGGGTGATGTCGCCCGCGGTCGCCTCGCCCTCGCCGCTCTTGCGCAGGTACATGACAACCGGCTCGTCGTACTCGCTGGTGAGTACGATGCCCTTGATGTTCAGCAGGATCTCGGTGACATCCTCCTCAACACCCGGCAGAGTGGTGAACTCGTGCAGGGCACCGGAGATACGCACCGACGTCACAGCCGCACCCGGAATCGAGCTCAGGAGCGTACGGCGCAGCGAGTTGCCAAGCGTATAGCCGAAGCCCGGTTCAAGCGGCTCGATGGTGAAGCGGGAGCGCTGGGGGTTGAGGGATTCCTCGGTAAGTGTCGGACGCTGTGCGATAAGCACTGTGGTATCCTTTCAGCTTTCGGCCGGTGGTGCACTCGCCAGCCAAAGCGGGTTGGATGGATGGTTGGTGGTAGTGCTCAGACGCGGCGGCGCTTCGGAGGACGAACGCCGTTATGCGCTTGCGGGGTGACGTCGGTGATGGAACCGACCTCGAGTCCGGCGGACTGCAGGGAACGGATGGCGGTCTCACGACCGGAACCCGGGCCCTTGACGAACACGTCGACCTTCTTCAGGCCGTGCTCCATCGCCTTGCGGGCGGCGGATTCAGCGGCCATACCAGCGGCGTACGGCGTGGACTTGCGGGAGCCCTTGAAGCCGACATCGCCACCGGACGCCCAGGACAGCACAGCGCCGGACGGGTCGGTGATCGAGATGATGGTGTTGTTGAAAGTGGACTTGATGTGCGCCTGCCCGACCGGCACCGACTTGCGGTCCCGGCGACGCGGCTTGCGCGCAGCTTGCTTGTTCGCTGCCATTGACCCTCGTTTCCTAATAACGAATTGTTTTGTCCGTTCCAGGCGATGGAGCCTGCGCCCCGTGGCCTAGAACCTGCCACCGATTACTTGGTGGCCTTCTTCTTTCCGGCAACCGTGCGCTTCGGGCCCTTGCGGGTACGGGCGTTGGTCTTGGTGCGCTGACCGCGCACGGGAAGTCCCTTACGGTGACGCTGGCCTTGGTAGCAGTTGATCTGGATCTTGCGACGGATGTCCGCGTCGATCTCACGACGCAGATCGCCTTCGATCTTGTAGTTGCCTTCAAGATAGTCACGCAGCGTGATCAGCTGCTCATCCGTCAGATCCTTGACGCGGGTGTCCGGATTGATACCGGTCGCGGCAAGCGTTTCCTTCGCACGAGTGCGACCCACACCGAAGATGTAGGTGAGGGCGATCTCAATGCGCTTCTCATTGGGGATGTCGACTCCGGCAAGACGTGCCATTGCGATTCCTTCTCATGTTCCGCAGGTCTTGCGCCGAGTCGTCCGGTTTCCCGGCCCGGGCCTGCGTACCCGGGGTTCAGCTGTTCGCTGTGACTCAGCGCCTCTACTGTTATGCCGCTGGAATCTGCGACTCAGCCCTGACGCTGCTTGTGGCGCGGGTTGATGCAGATCACCATGACGCGGCCGTGACGACGGATCACGCGGCAGTTCTCGCAGATCCTCTTCACACTAGGGCTGACCTTCATGGTTTTCCTTTGCTTGTACCTTACTTGTAACGGTACGTAATACGGCCTCGGTTCAGATCGTAGGGGCTCATCTCGAGCACCACGCGATCCTGGGGCAGGATGCGGATATAGTTTTTGCGCATCTTGCCGGAGATGGTGGCCAGCACGACGTGCTTGTTCTCAAGCTCGACGCGGAACATCGCGTTCGGGAGGGCTTCCACCACCCGACCTTCGACTTCGATCACACCGTCTTTTGCCATGAGCCTCGTTCCGTTCCTTGGCTGATTACTTGCAGTGCATCCGAAGACACACCAACTTGCAATAATACAGCAA
This sequence comes from Bifidobacterium sp. UBA4282, assembly GCF_002394995.1. Classification (NCBI taxonomy): domain Bacteria; kingdom Bacillati; phylum Actinomycetota; class Actinomycetes; order Bifidobacteriales; family Bifidobacteriaceae; genus Bifidobacterium; species Bifidobacterium sp. UBA4282. The sequence goes on along the minus strand of NZ_DGVO01000049.1, from coordinate 12,064 downwards.
AAGGGAGTGGTGCGACACACGGCGTGTCGTGCCACTCCCTCCTGATGCCTATGCCGGCAAGCTAGCGTTTCACTCGCCGAGCTGTTCGATGATGCGGGCGTTGATTTCGGCGATCTCGCCGACGCCGTTGACCACGACCAGCATGCCGCGGTTCTCGTAGATGTCCAGCAACGGCGCGGTCTCGCGTTCGTAGGTCTCCAGACGCTTGGCGATGGCCTCCGGGGTGTCGTCGGAACGGCCCTGCTCGGCGGCGCGCTTGGCCATGCGCTCCAGCAGCACGTCGCGGGCAGCCTCCAGCGCCACGGCGTTGTCCAGCGGGGTGCCCAGATCGGCCAGCATCTCGTCCAGGGCCTGCACCTGGGCAGCGTTGCGCGGGTAGCCGTCCAGAATCCAGCCGTTCTTGGCGTCGTCCATGGCCAGACGATCCTTGACGATCTTGTTGGTCAGCTCGTCCGGCACTAGCTCGCCGCGGTCCATATAGGCCTGGGCCTCCTTGCCGAGCTCGGTCTGGTTCTTGAGGTTGTAGCGGAAGATGTCGCCGGTCGAGATGGCCGGGATGCCGTAGTGTTCGCTCAGCAGCGCGGCCTGGGTGCCCTTGCCCACGCCCTGCGGTCCCATGATCAGCAGTCGCATTGGTTGTATATCTCCTTGGTTGTTGCGGTTGCGGGCGGCCTGGTTACTTGCCCTCGACGTGGTCGGTGTCCTCGAACAGGAAGCCGGCGTACTGGAACTGTTCGGTCTGAGCCTTGGCCTGACGCAGGGAGTCCAGGCCGACGCCCGCGATGATCAGGATGGTGGTGCCGCCGAACGGCAGCTGGGTGTTCAGGTCCAGGGCCATGATGAGCACGGTCGGGATCAGCGCCACGAACAGCAGGTAGACGGCGCCCACCGTGTTCAGGCGGTTCATGACATAGCTCAGGTAGCGGCTGGTAGCGTTGCCGGCGCGGATGCCGGGGATGAAGCCACCGTACTGCTTCATATTGTCCGCGGTCTCGTCCGGGTTGAACGTGATCGAGGTGTAGAAGAAGCAGAAGAACACGATCATGAGCGCGTACAGCGCGATGTACCACACCGACGTGGTGTCGGCCAGGTTGTCGTTGATCCACTGGGCCCAGTCGGTGTCCGAGGCGAACTGCGCGATCAGCGTCGGGATGGCCAGGATCGACGAGGCGAAGATCGGCGGGATCACGCCCGACATGTTGATCTTCAGCGGCAGGTAGGTGGACGATCCGCCGTACATCTTACGGCCGATCATGCGGCGCGTGTACTGCACCGGGATGCGGCGCTGGGAGAGCTCGACGAAGACGACGAAGACCAGGATGACGAGCAGCACGCCCACGACGATGCCGAACTTGAGCCAATCGCCGTCGGTGCCGTTGGTGCCCCAGCCGATCTCCCACAGCTGCGGCAGGAAGCCGGAGCAGATGGACATGAAGATGAGCACGGACATGCCCTGGCCGATGCCCTTCTCGGTGATGAGCTCGGCCATCCACATGATCAGGCCGGTGCCGCCCGTGAGCACGAGCACCATGACGATCAGCGACCACGGGGTGTCGTTCGGGATCACGTCCGAGCACTGGTTGTTGAACAGCGCACCGGAGTTGGCGGTCACCACGATGGTGGTGGACTGCAGGACGGCCAGGCCGATGGTCAGATAACGGGTGTACTGGGTGAGTTTGGCCTCGCCGGACTGCCCCTCCTTGTGCAGGGCCTCGAACCGCGGGATCACCACTCGCAGCAGCTGGATGACGATCGACGCGGTGATGTACGGCATGACGCCCAACGCGAAGATCGACAGCTGCAGCATGGCGCCGCCGGAGAACAGGTTCACCAGGCCGATGAAGTTCTCCTGATTGTTCGTCATATCGTTGGCGCACTGCTGCACCACGGTGTAGTCCACACCCGGAAGCGGGATGAACGAGCCGATGCGGTAGATGATAATCATACCGAGAACGAAGAGAATCTTGTTCCTCAATTCCTTCGTTCGAAAGGCCTGGATTAACGTCCTCACCTTGGATTCCTTCCCTTGTCGTGCGCCGCACGCACGCATGCAAAACAGACTCTAACGGTCGAGTCTAGCGCAGAGTATCTACCGACCAGACATCCGTTCCGGCCGTGTTCGACTTTTGCCGGGCCTGCGCCGGTCCACTGAACACAACGTGACCCTCCCCGCGTCATGCGGGGAGGGTCACGTCATATCAAGCCATCGGCTTCATTCCCCGAAGGTTCAGTCCTCGGAGACGGAGCCACCGGCGGCCTCGATCTTGGCCTTGGCGGAGGCGGAGACCTTCACGCCCTTGAGGGTGAAGGCCGCGGCAGCCTCGCCGTCGCCCAGGACCTTGACCGGGTAGCCCTTGCGCACGGCGCCCTTGACGGCCAGATCCTCGGCGGTGATCTCGCCGCCGTTGGGATACAGCTCGTTCAGAGCGGCGATGTTCACGACCTGGAACTCCTTCTTGAAGGGGCTCTTGAAGCCGCGAAGCTTCGGCAGGCGCATGTACAGCGGCAGCTGGCCACCCTCGAAGCCAGGACGAACCTGGTAGCGCTTCTTGGTGCCCTTGTCGCCACGGCCCGAGGTCTTACCCTTGGAGCCTTCACCACGGCCGACGCGGATGCGGTCCTTCTTGGCACCCGGAGCCGGCTTGAGGTCATGCATCTGCAGGATCTCGGTGTTCTCAGTAGCCATAATCAGTCAACCTCCTCGACGGTCACCAGATGGCGCACCGCGTTGACCAGACCACGGTTGCCCGGGTTGTCCTCACGGACCACGCTCTGGCCGATCTTACGCAGGCCGAGGGTCTGGACGGTGGCGCGATGGGCCGGCTTGGAACCGATGGTGCTGCGCACCAGAGTGATCTTCAAGTTCTTAGCCATCACTCACCATCCTTAGCGTTGGCGGCCTGAGCCTCTTCACGGGCCTTGCGGTCCTCGGCGATGCCCTGGGCGCGGGAGCGCAGCAGCGCATCCGGAGCGACCTCGTTGAGGGCCAGACCACGGCGGGCCGCGATCTCCTCCGGCTCTTCGAGCTGCTTCAGGGCGTCCACGGTGGCACGCACGACGTTGACCGCGGTGGCGGAACCCATCGACTTGGTCAACACGTCGGTGATGCCGGCGCACTCCATGACGGCGCGGACAGCGCCGCCAGCGATAACGCCGGTACCGGGGGCGGCCGGACGCAGCAGGACGGTGCCCGCGGCGTCATGGCCGATCACCGGGTGGACGACGGTGCCACGCACGCGCGGCACGGTGAACATGTGCTTCTTGGCGTCCAGCTGGCCCTTGGCGATAGCGGCCGGAACCTCACGGGACTTGCCGTAGCCGACACCGACGGTGCCGTTGCCGTCGCCAACCACCACGAGGGCGGCGAAGCTGAACGTACGGCCACCCTTGTGGGTCTTGGAGACGCGGTTGATGGTCACCACGCGGTCGAGCAGCTCGTCGCCGCGGTTCTCCTCGCGACGGTTGCGGCGCTCACCACGGCGACCCTCACCACGCTGGCCACGACGCGAACGACGATCGTCGTTGCGCTCCTCGGCGGGCGCCTGAGTGTTCTGAGTTTCTTCAGCCACTTGGGTTTCCTTCTCGTTGTCGCTCACAGCTCCAGACCTCCCTCGCGGGCGCCTTCAGCAACAGCTGCGACGCGGCCATGATACTTGTTGCCACCACGATCGAACACCACCTTGGTGATGCCGGCGTCCTGGGCCTTCTTGGCGACGAGCGCGCCAACCTGCTTGGCGGCCTCGACCTTGGTGCCCTGGAAATCGGCCAGGTCGGCGATCGTCGAAGCGCTGACCAGGGTGATGCCCTTGGTGTCGTCGACGACCTGGGCGACCATGTGGCGGTTCGAGCGGGTGACCACCAGACGCGGACGCTCCGGGGTGCCGGTGATGCGCTTGCGAAGACGGGCGTGACGGCGCAGACGAGCGACCTTCTTGCCCTTACCGATAATCTGCACGGTCATATCACTTACCAGCCTTTCCAGCCTTGCGCAGGATACGCTCGTCGGCGTACTTGATGCCCTTGCCCTTGTAGGGTTCCGGAGCGCGCAGCTTACGGATGTTCGCGGCCACCTGACCCACAGCCTGCTTGTCGGTGCCCTTGACGATCACCTGGTTGGGGTTCGGCAGCTCGAACTCGATGCCTTCCGGCGGTTCGACGGTGATGGTGTGCGAATAGCCGAGCGAGAACTCGATGCCCTTGCCCTTCATCGCGGCACGGTAACCGGTGCCGATGATCTCCAGGGTCTTGGCGTAGCCTTCGTGCACACCCTTGACCATACCGGCGATGATCGAACGGCTCAGGCCATGCATGGCGCGGGTCGGACGGGTGTCATCAGCCGGGGTGAGGACGATCTCGTTGCCTTCGACGGCGGCGGAGATGCCCTGCGGGATAACGTAGGAGTCGGAACCCTTCGGGCCCTTGGCCGAGAAGTTCTGACCGTCGATAGTGACTTCCACGCCGGCCGGGATGGCGACGGGGAGCTTACCAATATGCGATGCCATGTGTCAGCTCTCCTTTCTCACCACACATAGGCGACGATCTCGCCGCCGATGCCCCGGTCGAGGCATTCCTTCTGGGTCAGCAGTCCCGAGCTCGTCGAGATGATCGCGATGCCGAGGCCGCCCAACGGCATGGGCAGCGCGTCGGACTTCGCGTAACGACGCAGGCCGGGCTTCGAGATACGCTTGATGCCCTGGATCGAGCGCTCACCGTTCGGACCGTACTTGAGCGTGATCTCAAGAGTCTGGCCGACGCGGGCCTCCTTGGCGGTGAAGTCCTGGATGAAACCTTCACGCTTGAGGATCTCGGCGATGTTCGCCTTGAACTTCGAGTACGGCATATCCACGGTCTCGTGCTTCGCCGCGCTCGCATTACGCAGACGCGTAAGCATGTCTGCGATCGGATCTGTCATTGTCATGTGGGCTAGCGCCCTTTCTCGCCGTGGTTTCCGCCGCCCTTGCCCCATGCCGGGGATTCGGGCCGCGGACCTTCAGCGTCGATGTTTACCAACTGGACTTCGTAATTCCGGGCAGCTCGCCACGGTGGGCCTTCTCACGAAGGCAGACGCGGCACAGGCCGAACTTGCGGTAGACGGAGTGGGGACGACCGCACACCTGGCAGCGCGTGTACGCGCGCACCTTGAACTTCGGCTTGGCGGCCGCCTTGTTCTTCAGAGCGGTTTTTGCCATATCAGTTCTCCTTGAAGGGGAAGCCCAGGTGCTTGAGCAGCGCGCGGGCCTCGGTGTCGTCCTTGGTGCTGGTCACCACGGTGATGTCCATACCACGCTGGTGATCGATCGCATCCGGATCAATCTCGTGGAACATGGACTGCTCCGTGAGGCCGAAGTTGTAGTTGCCGTTGCCGTCGAACTGGTTGCCGTTGATGCCGCGGAAATCGCGGATGCGCGGCAGGGCCAGGGTCAGCAGACGGTCGAGGAACTCCCACATGCGATCGCCGCGGAGCGTCACATAGGCACCGATGGCCTGACCCTCACGCAGGTGGAACTGCGCGACGGACTTCTTGGCCTTGGTGATCTTCGGCTTCTGGCCGGTGATCAGGGTGAGGTCCTTGACCGCGCCTTCGATGAGCTTGGAGTCGCGAGCCGCGGCGCCGACGCCCATGGAGACGACGACCTTCTCGATACGCGCCACCTGCATCGGGTTGGAGTACTTGAACTCCTTCTCGAGCTCCGGCACGATCTGGTCCTTGTACTGCTGCTTCAAGCGCGGGGTGGCCGGCGCTTCGATAGTGGTATCGGTCATGCCAGCTCCTTTCCGGACTTCTTGGCAACACGCACGCGCACGGTCTTGACCTTGCCGTCGCGAGCCTCTTCCTTCACGATCACGCCCACGCGGGTCGGCTGCTTGGTCTCCGGGTCGATCAGCATCACGTTGGAGCGATGGATCGGGGCCTCGACGGAGACGATGCCGGACTGCTGACCCTGCTGGGTGGCGCGAACGTGCTTCTTGACAATCTGCACGCCTTCGACGATCAGGCGGTCGTTGGGCAGCACGCGGGTGACGGTGCCTTCCTTGCCGCGGTCCTTGCCGCGGATGACCTTGACCAGGTCGCCGGTCTTGATCTTGGCTACCATGCTCAGATCACCTCCGGGGCGAGGGACACGATCTTCATGAAGCGCTTGTCGCGCAGCTCACGACCGACCGGTCCGAAGATACGAGTGCCCTTCGGTTCACGGCCGGAGCCGAGAATGACGGCGGCGTTCTCGTCGAACTTGATGTAGGAGCCATCGACACGGCGATGCTCCTTGACGGTACGGACGACGACGGCCTTGACCACGTCGCCCTTCTTGACCGACCCGCCAGGGATCGCGTCCTTGACGGAGGCGACGATCACGTCGCCGATGCCGGCATAGCGTCGCTTCGATCCGCCGAGCACTCGGATGGCCAAGAGTTCCTTGGCACCCGTGTTGTCGGCGACATGAAGCCGCGTTTCCTGCTGAATCATTGATTCTCCTTAGCCGAGCTGGTTCTCCCCGAGCACCCCGCCCGCTCGCGAAAAGCGGGCGGGGTGACTCGCGGAGCCTTGCCGAACTTATTTACTTGGCGCGCTCGATGATCGAGACGAGACGCCAACGCTTGGTCTTGCTCAGGGGCCGAGTCTCCATAATACTCACGAGGTCGCCAACGTGGGCTTCGCCGTGTTCATCATGGGCCTTGACCTTGCGGGTGGAGCGGACGACCTTGCCGTACAGCGGGTGGGTCGAACGCTGCTCGAGCTCGACGGTGATCGTCTTGTCCATCGCGTCGGACACGACGTAACCGCGACGAACCTTGCGGAAGTTGCGCTCTTCAGCCATGCTTACTTCTCCTCAGTCTTCGTTTCGGTCGCCTCGGGCGCCTGGCTGATGCCGAGCTCACGCTCGCGCAGGACGGTGTACATCCTGGCGATGTCGTGCTTGACCGCCTTGAGGCGGGCGGTGTTCTCGAGCTGACCGGTGGCCGACTGGAAGCGCAGGTTGAACAGCTCTTCCTTGGACTTCTTCAGGAAGCCCTCGATCTCGGCATTGGTCTTCTCATTGAGATTCTGGATGGTGTAGTCTGCAGTTCCGACCGACATCAGATGTCACCGCCTTCGCGAGCAATAACACGGCACTTCATGGGGAGCTTGTCGATGGCGCGGCGCAGGGCCTCGCGAGCGACTTCCTCCGAGACACCACCGATCTCGAACATCACGCGACCGGGGTGGATGTTGGCGATCCAGAACTCAGGCGTACCCTTACCGGAACCCATTCGGGTGCCCAGCGGCTTCTTCGTGAGCGGACGATCCGGGAACACGGTGATCCACACACGACCGCCACGCTTGATGTAACGGGTCATGGCGATACGGGCGGCCTCGATCTGACGGTTGGTCACATAGGCCGGAGCCAGCGCCTGGATGCCGAAATCGCCGAACGCGATCTCGTTGCCGCCCTTGGACATACCACTACGGGTAGGACGGTGCTGCTTGCGGTACTTGGTCCTCTTCGGGATAAGCATCAGCTCACTCCTTCGTTTCCGTTGCGGCAGGTGCCTCGGCGGCGGCCGGAGCCTCAGCCGCGGGGGCGGCCTCGACGGCGGCGTTCTGACGCTGGGCCGGACGGTTGCCACGGCGCGGGCGGCGATCGCCGCGACGGCCGGAGCGGTTGTTGCCCTGCTGCGCCTGCTGCTCTTCGAACTCACGCTCGGTCATGTCGCCCTTGTAGATCCACACCTTCACGCCGATGCGGCCGTAGGTGGTCTTGGCCTCGAAGAAGCCGTAATCGATCAGGGCGCGGAGGGTCTGCAGCGGAACGCGGCCCTCACGGTAGAACTCGGAACGGCTCATTTCCGCACCGCCGAGGCGGCCGGAGAGCTTGATACGGATGCCCTTGGCACCGGCGCGCATCGCATCCTGCTGGGCCTTGCGCATCGCGCGACGGAAGGTCACGCGGTTGCTCAGCTGCTCGGCGATGCCCTGGGCCACCAGCTGGGCGTCCAGCGCAGCGTTCTTCACCTCGAAGATGTTGAGCTGGACCTGCTTGCCGGTGAGCTTCTCGAGCTTGGCGCGCACGCGCTCGGCCTCGGCGCCGCGACGGCCGATCACGATGCCCGGACGGGCGGTGTGGATGTCCACACGCACACGGTCGCGGGTGCGCTCGATGACGATGCGGGACACGCCCGCACGCTCGAGGTCCTTGCTCATGGCTTTGCGGATCTGATCGTCCTCGAGGACGAAGTCACGGTAGCGCTCGCCGACCTTGTTGGAGTCGGAGAACCAGCGCGAACGATGGTTCTCAGTGATGCCCAGGCGATAGCCAAAGGGATTGATCTTCTGACCCATCTTTAGCGGGCTCCTTCCTTGCTAGCGACGACGACCGTGATGTGGCTCGTGCGCTTGTTGATACGAGCGGCACGACCCTGGGCGCGGGCGCGGAAACGCTTGAGCGTCACGCCTTCGTCCACGTAGGTCTCCTTGATGACCAGATCGTTCTCGCGGAACGGCTCGCCGGCCTTGTCGGCCTTCACGCGAGCGTTGGCGATGGCGCTCTCCAGCGTCTTGAGCACCGGCAGAGCGGCGGACTGGGGGGCGAACTTCAGGATGGTGATGGCTTCGGTCGCCTGCTTGCCTCGGATGAGGTTGACCATGCGGCGAGCCTTGCGCGGCGTCACGCGGACGTGACGGGCGATTGCTTTAGCTTCCATAAGTCTTTACTCTCCTTTAGCGGCGGGCCTTCTTGTCGTCCTTCACGTGACCCTTGAAGGTCTTCGTGGGGGCGAACTCACCGAGCTTGTGACCGACCATCGCCTCAGTGACGAACACCGGCACATGCTTGCGGCCGTCATGCACGGCGAAGGTGTGGCCGATGAAGTCCGGGGTGATCATCGAACGGCGCGACCACGTCTTGATGACGTTGTGCGTGCCCTTCTCGTTCTGCTCGTCGACTTTCTTCTGCAGGTGGGCGTCGACGAAGGGCCCCTTCTTGATGCTACGAGTCATCTTCTCGACACTCCCTTACTTGCGGTTCTTACCATTCGGACGACGACGAACAATCATCTTGTTCGAAGCCTTCTTCGGACGACGGGTACGAACTTCGCCCTTGCCCCACGGGGAAACCGGCGGCTTACCACCGCGGGTACGACCGCCGTGCGGGTGGTCGACCGGGTTCATGGACTCACCACGAGTGATCGGGCGCTTGCCCATCCAGCGGGCGCGGCCGGCCTTGCCGAGCTGAATGTTGGCGTGGTCGGAGTTGCCGACCTCACCGACGGTGGCGCGGCAGCGGGCGTCCACGTTACGGATTTCGCCGGACGGCATACGCAGCTGGGCGTAGGCGCCATCCTTGGCGACGAGCTGGACGGCGGCACCGGCGGAGCGGGCGATCTTGGCGCCACCCAGCGGGCGGAGCTCGATCGCGTGCACCACGGTACCGGTCGGGATGTTGCGCAGCGGCAGGTTGTTGCCCGGCTTGATGTCGGCCTGGGCGCCGGTCTCGATGACGTCGCCCTGCTTGATGCCCTCCGGCGCGATGATGTAGCGCTTCTCGCCGTCGGCATAGTGCAGCAGCGCGATGCGGGCGGAACGGTTCGGGTCGTACTCGATGTGGGCGACCTTGGCCGGCACGCCGTCCTTGTCCCAACGACGGAAGTCGATGAGACGGTACTGGCGCTTGTGGCCGCCGCCGCGATGGCGGGAGGTCATACGGCCGTAAGAGTTGCGGCCGCCAGTCTTGCTGAGCTTGCGAACCAGCGACTTCTCAGGCGTCGAGCGCGTGATCTCGGAGAAATCCGAGACCGAAGCGTTGCGGCGGCCCGCAGTCGTCGGCTTATAAACGCGGATAGCCATAATGTAGTTCTTCCTTTGACTTTGTCGGCTAGCCTTCAGTTACCAAAGATGTCGATCGTCTGGCCCTCGGCCACGGTCACGACGGCGCGCTTCTCATTGACGCGCTGGCCGAAACCGGTGCGGGTGCGCTGACGCTTGCCGGCGCGGTTGAGGGTGTTGACGTTCGTCACCTTGACCTTGAAGATCTCTTCGATAGCCTGCTTGATCTGCACCTTGTTCGCGTTCGGGGCCACCACGAAGGTGTACTGGCCGCGATCGGACAGGGCATAGCTCTTCTCGGAGACGACGGGCTTGAGGATGACGTCGTGGGCGGGCTTGTGAATAGCGACCATGGTGATCAGGCCTCCTTAGCCTTGGACTCGCCCTTCGCCTCGAGGAACGCTTCGAAGCCTTCCTTCGAGAAGACGACGTACTGGGCGGTGACCACATCGTACGTGTTCAGCTGATCGGCGAAGATCGGGTGAACGGTGGGGATGTTACGGACGGAGAGCCACTCGTTCACGTTGTCGCGGGAGAGCACGACGGTGGTGAACTTGTTCTCGGTCAGCGACAGGGCGGCGACCGCGGCCTTGGTGGACGGGGTCTCGCCGATGCCGAAGTCGACGACGGCAACACGGCCGGCGTTCGCGCGATCGGAAAGCACGTAGCGCAGAGCGGCGGCCTTCATCTTCTTGGGGGTGCGCTGGTCATACTTGCGCGGGACCGGACCGTGGACGACGCCACCGTGGTACCACTGCGGAGCGCGGATCGAGCCCTGACGGGCGCGGCCGGTGCCCTTCTGCTTCCACGGCTTCTTGCCGCCGCCGGAGACCGCGCCGCGGTTCTTCACGGCGTGGGTGCCCTGACGGGCGGCGGCGAGCTGGGCGACGACGACCTGGTGCACCAGCGGCACGTGGGCCATGATCTCCTCGTTGGAGATGCCGAACAGCTCGGCCGGCGCTTCGACGGTGCCGGTGGCCTGGCCCTTGGCGTCAGTGACGTTCAGAGTAACGTTTGCCATGATTTATCAGGCTCCCTTCACTGCCGAACGGACGAGAACGATGCTGCCCTTGGGGCCCGGGATGGCGCCCTTGATGGCGAGAATGCCGTTCTCGACATCCGACGAGACGACGGTGAGATTCTGCACGGTGGAGGTCACATGGCCCATACGACCGGCCATGCGCTTGCCCTTGAGAATGCGGCTCGGGGTGGCGCAAGCACCGACCGAACCCGGACGACGCTCGTTCTTGTGCGAGCCGTGGGAACGACGGTAGGAGGCGAAGCCCCAACGCTTGATGGTGCCGGCGAAGCCCTTGCCCTTGGTGGTGCCGGTCACGTCGACCTGCACGCCTTCGGCGAACAGCTCGGCGGTCAGCTCCTGGCCGGGCTCGAACTCGTCCACATTGTCCGTGCGCACCTCAACGAGGTGACGACGCGGGGTCACACCGGCCTTGGCGAAATGACCAGCCAGCGGCTTGGTGACCTTCGTCGGGTCGATCTGACCGTAGCCGAGCTGGACGGCCTTGTAGCCGTCGGTCTCCTCGGTCTTCACGGCGGTGACCACGTTGGTGGACACATCCACGAGCGTCACGGGCACGAAGAAGCCGTTTTCGTCCCAGACCTGCGACATGCCGAGCTTCTTGCCCAGCAGCGCGGTGCGATTACCTTGATACGACATGACGGTTCCCTCCTCCCTTACAGCTTGATCTCGATGTTCACATCGGCGGGCAGATCAATGTGCATCAGGGAGTCCACAGCCTTCGGGGTGGGGTCCACGATGTCGATAAGACGCTTATGAGTGCGCATCTCGAAATGCTCGCGCGAATCCTTGTACTTGTGAGGAGAACGAATGACACAGAACACGTTCTTCTCGGTCGGGAGCGGAACCGGGCCCACCACCGTGGCACCCGCGTTCGTCACCGTTTCGACGATCTTCTTCGCCGATTGGTCGATGACCTCATGGTCATAGGACTTAAGCCTGATGCGGATTTTCTGTCCCGCCATTGCCGTCCGCCCTTTCTAGCGATTCGTTTACTGTTTACCATCCTGTTCCAGGGCACCGGCAGCCACACCGCGGAAGGCACAGCCTCCCATGGCGGTCCACATCAGTGCGCAGGCCTGCGAGCACTCCACTGGTGAAAGGTGCTCGTCCTGCGCTCGCTTTTTTTGATTCAATTTGCGAGCCCGAAACAGGCAACTTGTTTATTAAATCACCTGGGGTGGCCTTAAGGAGTTCGGGCGTGTCGCCCTCACACTGTCATA
>NZ_DGVO01000053.1:0-41255 GCF_002394995.1 Bifidobacterium sp. UBA4282 | reverse complement strand
TGGTTCAGGTTCATGAAGTCCATGTCGATGGTCTCCCACGGGATCTCCATGTGATGCTGGGTGTTCAGCTGCAGCATCGGCTTGGTGAGCACTTCCAGGCCGCGGATCCACATCTTGGCCGGGGAGAAGGTGTGGCACCAGGTGATCACGCCGATGACGTTCGGGTTGGCCGAGGCCTCGACCATGAACTGCTTGACGCCGTCGGAGGACTTCAGCGTGGGCTTGAGGACGATCTTGACCGGGATGACGCCGGTGGCGTTCAGGTAGTCGACGATCTCGGTGGACTGCTCGGCGACCTGACGCAGGGCCTCCTCGCCGTACAGGTCCTGCGAGCCGACGCCGAACCAGACTTCCTTGCCCTCGAACGGGTTTGCCATAACCATATGTGTTGTTTCCTTTGTTGTGTTGGTGTTGTATTGGTTGGTTTATTTCGATGCGTGTATCAGGCCGGTCGCCGCGGGTGCAGCATTAATAAGTCCCAGTACGGTGACCGACCGGCAGCACTGGCGCGATGCGTGCGGCCCCGGTGCGGCGGAGGGCGAAGGCGTACAACGGTACGTCGAGTCCTCCGCCGTGCCGGGGACGCTCCATCGCGTCAGTGCTGCCCGTAGACGTTCTGGTAGCGGTCGTTAAGCTTGTCGATGTCCTCCTGCGGGATCGGGATGATATCGCCGAGCTGGCGGGCGGCCCACATGGTATGGGCGACCTCCTCGGTCATCGCGGCGGCCTTGACGGCGGACTCAGCGTCCTTGCCGATGGTGAACGGACCATGGTTCTGCATGAGGACGGCCGGGGACTTCGGGTACTTCTTGAGCGTCTCGACGACGCCCTCGCCGATCGCCTCGGAGCCGATGAGACGGAACGGGCCGACCGGCACCTCGCCGCCGAACTCGTCGCCCATCATCGTCAGACCGCACGGGATGTTCTGGCCGGTGGCCGCCCAGGCGGTGGCGTAGGTGGAGTGCGTGTGCACGACGCCGTACACGTCCGGCATGTTGCGGTAGATGTAGCAGTGGGAGGCGGTGTCGGAGGACGGGGCCTCGGAGCCGTCGACCACGTTGCCGTCGAGGTCGCAGACGACCATCGAGCTCGGGGTCAGGTATTCGTAGCGCAGGCCGGAGGGCTTGATCACCATGAGGTCGGCGGTGTGCAGACGCTGGGAGACGTTGCCGGCGGTCCACACGACCAGGTTCCACTTGATGAGCTGGTCGTGCAGCGTCGCGACGACCTCGCGCACCTGCTTGACTTCGGCCCGGACTTCGGGACCGTAATCAGCCAATGTTGCCATATTGTGTTTCCTTTCTAATTGATCAGGTCTGTATCAGGTCTTGGGTTGGGGCGTCAGTCCTCAAGCGGGATCGCCGCGATGGCGGCGTGCTCGATCGGCAGGCCCGCGCGGAAGCGGGCGAAGAAGTCCTCGAAGCCTTCCACGTCTTTCTCGTCCGGGGTTTCGGTGACCGACTCGGCGTCCGCGAACACGCGGTTGTCCAGGTAGTCGGCCAGGTCCTCGTCGGCGTGCCACAGGTAGTCGCCGAGCACGGCCATGCCCCAGGCGCCGCCTTCCGCGGCGGTGGCCATGACCTTGATCGGGGTGTCGAACGCGGCGGCGAGGATCTTCTGCGCCACCTTGGGGGTGGTGAAGATGCCGCCGTGGCCCACGAGCGAATCGACCTGGACGTGCTCGTCCTTGGTCATGACGTCCATGCCGATCTTGACCGGCGAGAACGCGCCGAACAGCTGCGCGCGCATGAAGTTGCCGAGGCTCATGCGGGCTTCGGGCTTGCGGGCGAACAGCGGGCGGCCTTCGGGCAGGCCGGCCAGGAACTCGCCGGAGCGGAACGGATAGTTGAGCAGGCCGCCGCAGTTGGCGTCCACGTCGTCGGCGATGGCCGCGCGGAACAGCGTGCCGTACAGCGTGCCCGCGTCGACCGGATGGCCGAGGGCCTCGGCGAACTGGCCGAACAGGCCGACCCAGGCGTTCAGATCGGAGGTGAAGTTATTGGCGTGGCTCATGCCGGCCAGGTCGCCGGCCGGAGTGGTGACCAGATCGACCTCCGGATGCAGGGCCTTGAGCTTGCCTTCAAGCACCACGGTGGCAAAGATGGAGGTGCCGGCGGACACGTTGCCGGTGCGCTTGCGCACGGAGTTCGTGGCCATCATGCCGGTGCCGGCGTCGCCTTCCGGCGGGGCCAGCGTGATGCCGGCCTGCAGGGTGCCGGTCGGGTCGAGCAGCTTGGCGCCCTCCTCGGTGAGTTCGCCGGCCGGGGTGCCGGCCACGAGCGGTTCGGGCAGCAGGTCCTCGAGCTTCCACGGCTGGGCGGCCACCTCGGGCAGTTCGTTGAACTGGCGGATGAATTCGGTCTCCCAGGTGTGGGTGGCCGGGTCGATCGGGAACATGCCGGAGGCGTCGCCGACGCCGAGCACCTTCCTGCCGGTGAGCTTCCAGTGCACGTAGCCGGCCAGGGTGGTGAAGAAGGCGACCTTGGAGACGTGCTCCTCGTTGTCGAGCACGCACTGGTACAGGTGGGCGATGGACCAGCGTTCCGGGATGTTGTACTGGAACAGCTCGGAGAGCTTCTCATGCGCCTCGTGGGTGTTGGTGTTCTGCCAGGTGCGGAACGGCACCAGCAGTTCGCCGGCCTCGTCGAAGGCCAGATAGCCGTGCATCATGGCGGAGAAGCCGATGTGGCCGATGTGGGTGAGCTTCTCGCCGTAGGCGGCCTCCACGTCGCCGGCCATCTCGGCGTAGGCGGTCTGCAGGCCCTTCCAGATCTCCTCGACGGTGTAGCTCCACAGGCCGTGCTCCAGATGGCTGGCCCAGCCGTAATCGCCGGAGGCGATGGTGCGGTAGGTGTCGTCGATGAGGACGGCCTTGATTCGCGTGGAACCGAACTCGATGCCGAGCGAGGTCTTGCCCGCGCGGATCTTCTCCGCGATCGCGGCAACCTGATCGGAATCGTTCTGCATTACTGCCATGGTGGTGGACTCCTTACCCTGCCCGGCCGGCCCGTACCGTCCGCTGCACTGCTGTTGTCGTGAACGTTAACAGCCGCCTTCATCGGCCAGTGTTAGCGCTCACAATTTGTAGTGTCGATTATACGCGCCGACACCTCGAATCTCAACCCGGCGAGTGTCTTGTTTCATCGTTGTAAATTTCGATTGCCAGGCACCGCAACCCCGTGTCGTCATGACGGCCAACAGCCGCGTCGACGTCAACGCGCGGCCGAGCCCAGCGAGTTGCGCAGTATCACCTTCGCCGGCACCAGCCCCACGCCGTGCGAAGCCGCCGTGAACGTCGGTTCCGGCCCCTCACCCAGCAGATGCAGCACCTGCCTCATCGCGGCCACGCCCAACTGCTCGAAATCGGGGCGCACCGTGGTCAACGGCGGCAGCATGTTATCCATCGCGGGCATATCGTCGAAGCCCACCAGGCTCACATCCTGCGGGATCCGCAGCCGATGCTCGTGCAGCGCGCGCGTCACGCCCACCGCCTGGCTGTCGTTCGCCGTCACCACCAGCGACGGCAACGCGGCGCCACGGCTGCCGAAATCCTCAAGCACATGGTTCATCCGCGTATACGCCTCGGCCGACTCCCAGGACTCGCACTGCTCGACCATGCACTCCACGGCATGCTCCGCGCACAGCTGCCGCCACGCCGCCAGTCGCGTCCCCGCATCGCGCCACTCCTGCGGGCCGGCGAAATACAGCGCGCGACGATGCCCGTATTCCACGACCAGCCGCATCACCTCGGCCATCGCCCCCCACTGGTCGATGCCCACCAGCGCCACCTTGCGTTGATCGGCGGGACGGATCGCCGCCATGGCGGTGCGGATGTCCACCGCGCCGTGCGTCGAGGTGATCAGCACGCGCGGCTGCTGCACCGGCGCGTGGCAGGCGGCCGAGAACATGGCGTCGGTGGGTGTCAGGAAGATGAACGCGTCCACGTTCTGCTCGTCGAACGTGTCGCACAGCGTCTCGAAATCCTTCTGCGAGCAGAACGCCTCATGCACCAGCATGACGGACATGAACAGCTCATGGGCGCGGGCCATCGTCTCGATCGAGGAGATGGCGGAGATCGGCCCGAAGAAGCGCAGGCCGCCGGCGATCAGGCCGATCGTGCGCGAGCGCTGCGAGGCGAGCGCGCGGGCCGAATTGCTCGGACGGTAGCCCAGACGGTCGATGGCGGCCTGCACCTTGGCGCGCGTGACCTCGGACACGTCCGGGGAATGGTTGATCACGCGGGAGACGGTCTGATGACTCACACCGGCCAGCTTGGCCACTTCGAACATCGACGGGCGTTTGTTCGCACGGTTGACCGCCATGTCATCCTCCCTGTCTTGGTCCGACACGAATATACCGAGCATACCGCGTCACCCCCGGTAACACGGTGAACGCTCACATTCGGCGTATCTCAGTGCATATCATGCAGCCAAGTCACCGTTCACCGGCGATCGCGTCCAGCCGGGCGCGGAAGCGCGGCCAGTCGGTGCGCATGGCCGTCAGCAGCTTGCGGTTGGGCACTTCGTCGATCGGCACCCACTCGATTTCCATGCTCTCGTCGTCATTGGTGCGCGGCGTGACCGTGTGGCCGGGCTTCTCGAACGCGAACACGGTGGTGTAGGCCCAGTTGCCGTGGTCCTCCCGGTAGGCGCCGACCACCTCGATGTCCTCGGGGGTGATGTTGGCCTCCTCGTAGCTTTCGCGCAGCGCACCCTCGATGGCGCTCTCACCGTCCGCCGTGGCGCCGCCCGGGATGCCCCAGGTGCCGCCTTCGGCGCTCCACAACGCGCGATGCTGCATCACCACATGCGTCACCTTGCCGGTGACGGCGTCACGACGGGCCAGCAGCACGCCGGAGGCGCCGTTGAGTCCCCAGTGGCGGCGGCCGCAGTCGCAGTCGATCCAGCCGTCGCCCGGCTGGTGCACGTTCTCCTTGGGCGGCACCGAACCGGCGGCGGAGCTGGTCACGCCGTCAGATTTGGGGGCGGGGTCATGGTCGCCGCGGGCCACGTTCCACAGGTCCGTCCATTCCACGCCCAGCTCGCCGGCCAGCCGCCGGGCCAGCGGCAGGCTCAGGCCGATGATGCCGTGCGGATCGCCCTCGATGCCGTCGATGAACGCGCCGCCGAATCCTTCCAGCGTAAAGGAGCCGGCCACCTCCAACGGCTCGCCGGTGGCGATGTAGCGCTCGATGTCACGGTCGGAGTAATCGCTGAAATGCACGATGGCATGGCTGGCGCCGCAGGCCACGCGCCCGGTGGCGAAGTCGATCAGACAGTGGCCGGTCCACAGCTCGCCGCTGTGGCCGCGCATAGCCCTGAGCCGTTCGCGCGCCACGTCCGCGCTGTGAGGCTTGCCGTGGCATTCGCCGTTGAATAGGAACATCGAGTCGCAGCCCAGGATCAGCGGGCCGACCGCGGCGGTGGTCAGGCCATGGATTGCGGAGGCGGTGTTGATGCCGGAACCGTTGGCGCCAGTGCGGCCGGTATCGTCGGCGTCAGTGTCGTTAACGCCGGAACCGTCCCTGCCGACGCCACCCGCGGGCGTGTGAATCGGCTCCACGGTGATGGGCATATCCACGCCGGAGAAATCGCGGGTGATGTCGGAGGCTTTGTCGCCTGTAACGCCGGACGCCGGGGATGCGGAAGACGAAACGGAAGCCGGGACAGCGGTCAGATCGGATGATGAGGGAACTGAACCCGCATCGCCCACCCCCACGGCCTTGAGCGGATAGGCGGTCACGCGTTCGCCGGTCGCGGCGGCGGCCGCCTCGGCCACATTCCGGTACGCCTGATATACGGCCTGGGCCTTGGCCTCGGCCAGGATCATGACCCGCTGATTCACGCTCAGCTCATCGACGCTCACACCGGCCTGTTCGGCGGCATGTTCCAATGCGGCCGGTTCGTCGACATGCGAGACGCGAATGGTCGGGCACACGCCGGCCGAGTACAGCACATTGCGACGCGGGGCGGACTTCGAGGCAAGGATCAGCGGAATCGTCATACCGCCCACTGTACCGCAACAGTCACGCACATGGCCGGCTCAGCCGCGTTCCACGGTTACGCCGGCGGTGTCGATGGGCAGGTGCAGCACCTGCCAGTGGCCGGAGGCCAGATCATCGGCTGCAATGGCGTCGATGGCCCCACGCGCGTCACCATAGTGCAATACCAGCACGCACGGGCCGGCACCGGAGACGGCGGCCGCGTACCCATGCGAGCGGAAGCGTTCGATGAGCTTCCACGAAGGTTCCATCAACGCGGCGCGGTACGGCTGATGCAGCTTGTCCTGCGTGGCCGTGTACAGCAACGTGTTCGCCGTGGCCGCGAGCGCGGGCGACGCGGCGGAAGCGGAGGCGGCAACGTCCCCGTCGGCGGTCTCCGAGGAGGCGGTGTCCGCGGCAGTGGTGGCCGCGGCCAGCGCCCCGGGGTTCATGGCCGCGGGCAGCAGGCCCACGCGCGAGACGTTGTAGACCGCATCCCGGTAGGGCAGCGTGGCCGGCAGCGCCTGACGCGCCTTCTCGGTGGAGAGCTCGTAGTCCGGCACGAACACGGCGGCGGTGATGGCCAGGTCGACCGGATAGTTGACGGTATGGAACCCGCCATGCAGCGGTTCGCCGCCGGGGATCGGCACGGAGCCGACGCCCTCGGCGGTGGAGAAATCCCAGGATACGGTCAGGCCGCCGAACACGGCCGGCGCCACGTTGTCCGGATGCCCTTCGATGGTGGCGGCCAGGTCGAAGATGGCCGAACGGTTGAGCTCGCCCTCCTGCGCGAAGGCGGCGGCCGCCGCGATGCCGGCCACAATCGCCTCGGCGGAGGAGCCCATACCGCGTGCCTGCGGGATGCGATTGTGCGCCTCGAGCGTGAAGCCGAGCCGCCCCAGACCGAAGGTGCGGCAGGCACGGCGGAAGGTGGAGACCACCAGGTGGGTTTCGTCGCGCGGCAGCGTCCGTGCGCCCTCCCCCTCGATGATCACGTGCGCGTCGGTGTCCGCCGGGTCATCGCTCAGCGTGAAGGTGAGCTCGTCGTGGTAGTCGAGCGCCAGACCGACCGTGTCGAAGCCCGACCCCAGGTTCGCGCTGGTGGCGGGGACGCGGACGTGTACGCGACGTGTCACAGGATTCATGACATGCTCCTTACGAGGGGTCGGGTGGACTGGTTCCAGGATCGATGGTGAAACGAGAATCGGCCGGACTACCCCCGCTGCCGCATCGTTGCGCCGGCTTGCGGCAGGAGGGCGGCCATGCCGTGGGTTACAGGACGCGCAGGATGGAGGGCTCGCCGGTCACGAAGTCGAGCCGGCAGACGGCCTGCACGGTTTCGCGCAGCGTGACCTCGTCGGTCAGGTGGGTCACCAGGCGCAGCTGCTGGAGCTCGCCGGAGTAGCCCGGCTCGTGCAGCGTGGGTTTCAGGTCCTGGTTCACGCCGTTGATCGACACGCCG
This sequence comes from Bifidobacterium sp. UBA4282, assembly GCF_002394995.1. Lineage (NCBI taxonomy): Bacteria > Bacillati > Actinomycetota > Actinomycetes > Bifidobacteriales > Bifidobacteriaceae > Bifidobacterium > Bifidobacterium sp. UBA4282. The sequence goes on along the minus strand of NZ_DGVO01000053.1, from coordinate 33,813 downwards.
CGCTTGGCGAACTCCTCCGCGATGGCGGCGAGCACGCCCGGCTTGTCATGGATGACGAAACGCACGGCGAACGCGGCCTTGGAGGCCTCGATCGGAGCCTTGGGCAGGTCGTTGTACAGCGTGATGGCCGGGCCGGTGCAGCCCTGGGCGATATGGCGGGCCACGGTGACCACGTCGCCGACCACGGCGGAGGCGGTGGGTGCACCGCCGGCACCGCGACCGTAGAACATCAGGTCGTCGGCGGCCTCGGCCTTCACGAACACGGCGTTGAAGCTGCCGCGCACGGAGGCCAGCGGGTGGTTCTCGTCGATCAGGGCCGGGTAGACGCGCGCGGAGACGCCGGCCCCGCCGTTCTCCACCACCGCGAGCAGCTTGACCACCTTGTGTTCGGCGGCTGCGGCGGCGATGTCGTCCGCGGTGACCTTGGTGATGCCCTCCACGGTCACGTCGTCGATGCCGATGTTGGTGTGGAAACCGAGCGTGGCCATGATGGCGGCCTTGTTCGCCGCGTCATGCCCCTCGATGTCGCCGGTCGGATCCGCCTCGGCGTACCCCTTGGCCTGCGCGTCCTTGAGCGCCACGTCGAAGTCGAGGCCCTTGGTGGTCATCTCGTCGAGGATGTAGTTGGTGGTGCCGTTGACGATGCCGAGCATGCTGGTGACCTTGTCGCCGACCAACGACTCGCGCAGCGGGCGCACGATCGGAATCGCGCCGCCGACCGCGGCTTCGAAGTAGATGTCCACGCCCTTGGCTTCCGCGGCCTGGTAGATCTCGGGGCCGTACTTGGCCAGCAACGCCTTGTTGGCGGTCACCACGGACGCGCCGGATTCGATGGCGGCCAGCACGAAGGTGCGCGCCGGTTCGAGCCCGCCGATCAGTTCGACGACGATATCGGCGTTCGTGGCCACGGCCATGGTGTCGCTGGTCAGCAGCGACCGGTCGATCCAGGGGAAGTCGACCTCGTCCGGATCCAGACAGGCCACGCCGACGAGTTCGATGTCGCGCCCGATGCGCTGGGAGAGTTCGTCCCGCTGTTCCACCAGCAGGCGCGCGGTCTGCGATCCGACAGTGCCCGCGCCCAACAGTCCGACGCGGATGGGGGCTTCATTATGCTGTGCCACGAGTGTCCTTCCCTAGCGATGACGGGTGTGTACTGCCATCCTACGGAACGCCGCCGATTTACCGGGCCCGCGTCTCATACTCGAGCCGCCCGGGCACGGATGTGCGCCGGGCGGCAGGGATACGGAATGAATTGGCGGCACGGGAAACAGACGGCGGCTCAGCTGACGTCCAGCGCGAGCAGATCGTCCACGCTCTGCCGCCGCAGCATCACATGCGCACCGGTCTCGGATACGGCCACGACCGCCGGGATCAGCGCCTGGTTGTAGTTGCTGGCCATCGTACGGCCGTATGCGCCGGTGACCGGCACGGCCAGGATGTCGCCGCGTCTCAGATCGGCGGGCAGGCGGCATTCGTGCACGATGATGTCGCCGGATTCGCAGTGCATCCCGACGACGCGCGCCAGCATCGTCTCCGCAGTACCCTCGCGGTTCGCCAGCCGCGCCGTGTAGTCCGCGCCGTACAGCGCCGGACGGATGTTGTCGCTCATGCCGCCGTCCACCGATACGTACACGCGTTCGCCGATCGGTTCGCCCGCCGCGTCGGTGGTACCCGCAGGCAGGTGCACGGGCTTGATCGTGCCGACGCGGTACAGCGTCACGCCGGCCGGGGCCACGATCCAGCGACCCGGTTCGAAGGAGATCACCGGCGCGGGCATGCCGAACGCACGATTGACGGCGGTCACCGCATCGGCCAGGCGATGCAGCTCCACATCGATATCCATCGAATCCTCGCCGTCGGTGTACGCCACCGAGTAGCCGCCGCCCAGATCGACCTCGGGCAGCGTGTAGGCGTCGGTGGCGTAGAAGGTCTTGCGCAGCAGCATCATGCGCTTGGCCGCCTGCACGAACGCGTCCGCGTCGTGGATCTGCGAGCCGATATGCGAATGGATGCCGACCAGTTCCAGATCGTCGCCATACGCGAGGATGTCCTTGAGCACGGCCAGAGCCGGACCGTCGGCCACGGTCTCCATCGCCGCGGCGAGCGCCCGGTCGGCGGGATTGATGTCTTCGGCGCGCAGGTCGTACGGGTAGCGCACGTCGTAGCGCAGGGCGCGGTCGTTGGATTCGACCGGTTTGACGCGGACGTTCGCGCCGGCCGGCGTGATGCCGTCGAGGTCGTCGAGGATGGCCAGCACCGACGCGTCGGCACCGGCAGGCAGCAGCGGCACACCGAATTTCTGGTCCTCGTGCGCGGTGGAGATGAACTCGTGGCCGCCTGCGTGGATGCCGGCGGTCACGCGCAGCATGACGCGGGCGCGCTTGCCGAGCCGACGGGCGATGGCGGCGATGCGGGCCGGCTCGTCCGGCGAGTCGACCACGATCTTGGCGAAACCCTGCTCGATGGCGAGCGCGATCTCCTCGTCCGACTTGTTGTTGCCGTGCAACACCAGGCGGCGTCCGGGGGCGCCGGCGGCGAGCGCGATGCGCATCTCGCCCATCGAGCAGGTGTCCACCAGCATGCCCGCCTCGGTGACGATCCGGACCACTTCCTTGGACAGGAACGCCTTGCCGGCGAAACTGACATGCGTGGTGGTGTTGTGGAACGCGTCGGCCGCGGCGCGCACGAACCGGCGGGCGCGGGCGGCCACTTCGTCGGTGTCGATGAGGTACAGCGGAGAGCCGTACTCATCGAGCAGGCTCGATGCGGTGCGCCCGTGGAAGGTCAGTTCGCCGTTGGCGTCGAGCGCCGTGGCCTCGGGCCAGATCGGGGTGATTGCCATATCTTCTCCAACTCATGTTGCGTTGCGGCCGTATGCCGGCATCGGCTGGTGGTGCCGGCATACGTGCCGTATATGCGATTGCGCCGCCCGCGGATCGGTGTCCGTCGGACGGCGCATCGCGATTGTTACATCCGCTCCGGTGCCTCGACGCCCAGCAGGTCCAGGCCGGCGGCGATGACGATGCGCACGGCGTCGTTGAGCTTCAGACGCGCGGCGGCGCGGGCCGGCTCCGGGTTCTTGGCGATGCGCAGCGCCTCGCGGGCCGCGTCGTCCTGACGCTCCTCCGGGTCGGTCAGGGCCATCGGGACCACGCGCTCCACGTTGTACCACTTGTGGTACGTGGCGGCCAGGTCCTCCAGATAGTGGGCCACGCGGTGCGGGGCGCGCAGGTCGCCCGCCAGCGAGAGCAGCGCCGGCCACTGGGCGAGCGCGGCGAGCACCTCGCCGTCGGCCTCGGTGTCCAGCAGCGCCAGGTCCGCGCCCTCGTGGGTGATGCCGGCGTCGGCCGCGTTGCGATCCACGTTGCAGGCGCGGGCATGCGCGTACTGCACGTAGTACACCGGGTTCTCGTTGGTGTGCGAGGCCAGCAGGTCCAGGTCGATGTCCACCGGGGTGTTGTAGTCGGTGCGGGCCAGCGAGTAGCGGGCCGCGTCCACGCCCACGGCCTCCACCAGGTCGTCGATCGTGACCACGTTGCCGGCGCGCTTGGACATGCGCACGGGCTTGCCGTCCTTCATCACGTTGACCAGCTGGCCGATGAGGATCTGCATGTTCCGGCCCGGCTCGTCTCCGAACGCGGCGCACATGGCCATCATGCGGCCGATGTAGCCGTGGTGGTCGGCGCCGAGCATGTAGATGGCCACGTCGGCGGGGTTGGACTCGCGGTGGCGCTTGTTGCGGTAGTAGGCGATGTCAGCGGCGAAGTAGGCGTAGTTGCCGTCGGATTTGACGATGACGCGGTCCTTGTCGTCGCCGTGGTTGGTGGAGGCGAACCAGGTGGCGCCGTCCTTCTCGTAGATGTCGCCGCGTTCACGCAGATCGGCGATCGCGCGCTCGACCTCGCCGTCCTCGTACAGGCTGTTCTCATGGAACCAGACGTCGAAGCTCACGCGGAAGTTCTTCATCGACTCGCGGATCTCGGCGAACATCATCGGCACGGCGCGCTTGCGGAACTCCTCGCGCTGCTGCGAGTCGCCCTCGCCGAGCGGGTTGCCGTCGGCGTCCACGCCGCCGTCCACGCGCGGCAGGTTCAGCACGTCCACGCCGTCGGCCTTGGCCTCGTCGATCACGCGACGGGCGATCTCGTCGATGTACGCGCCCTTGTACCCGTCGGCCGGGCATTCCTCGCCGTGGGCGGCGGCCACCAAGGACTTGGCGAAGCGGTTGATCTGCTCGCCGTGGTCGTTGAAGTAGTATTCGCGCACCACCGTGGCGCCGTTGGCCTCGAGCACGCGGGCCATCGAGTCGCCGACGGCGGCCCATCGGGTGCCTCCGATGTGGATCGGTCCGGTGGGGTTGGCGGAGACGAACTCCAGGTTCAGCGTCTCGCCGCCCAGATGGCCGTTCCTGCCGAACGCTGCGCCTTCGGTCAGAACCTTGTCCACCACGGCCGCGGCGGAGGCGGAATCAAGGGTGATGTTGATGAAGCCGGGGCCCGCCACCTCAACGGATTTGACGCCTTCGGCCTCGGCGAGCGCGGCCGCGAACGGCTCGGCCAGGTCACGCGGCTTCATGCCGGCCTTCTTGGCCAGCTGCATGGCGATGTTGGACGCCCAGTCGCCGTGCGCGCGATCCTTCGGGCGCATGACGGTCAGCTTGTCCACGGACGGAATCAGGTCGTCGGTCAGATCGCCCGCCTTGCCTTGCGCGACAAGGTCATGGGCGATGGCGGAAATCAGTTCACTCAGCGCTTCTGGACTCATGGTATCCAAGGATACCGGGCGGCCTGACAGCGCAAACGCCCGCAGGCGCACGGCGGCGTCCACGGGCGTATCGGGTCGAATCGAACGGTCCGCTCGCAGATCGGACGTCACAGGGCCGCGATCGCGTCGATCTCGACGAGTGCGCCCTTGGGGATCTCGTTGCCGCCGAACGCGCAGCGGGCCGGCTTGACCGATCCGGTGAACACCTCGGCGTAGCGGGCGTTGACCTCGGCGAAGTCGTCCACGTTCTTCAGATAGATGGTGGCGCGCACCACGCGGGTCATGTCGGCGCCCGCGGCGGCCAGGATGCTGGCGATGTTCTTCAGCGACTGGGCGGCCTGCTCCCCGGCGGTCTCGCCGGCCAGTTCGCCGGTGGCCGGGTCGATGCCCAACTGACCCGAGACGAATACGAAGCCGTTGGCCTTGACGGCCTGGCTGTAGGCGCCCAGCGCGGCGGGGGCGGATGCGGTGGCGATCTCTTCGATGGCGGTCATGGTTGCTCCTTTACGACGATGAGCCGGCGTGGGACGCACGCCGGGATTGAAGTCACGATATCATCACGCGCCTCCGGCATCATCCCCTCTTCCGCATCCCGGCCACCGACGAAATCGTGACTGTAATCCGTCTCGGCCTCATCCCATTATCCAAAACGTTGAGATTCCAAGGATATCAAGGATATGAAGCGATATGGCACGGTCACGAAGCGGCACAGTCACACGGGAACGCGCTTCGACCCGGGACGAAGCCGCACGGATATGACGAAGCCCCGTCCCGATTGGGATGGGGCCAGCGCGGTGGGCCCGATGAGGTTCGAACTCACGACCTTCTGTTCCGGAGACAGACGCTCTATCCACTGAGCTACGGACCCGTGCCCCTCTACTTTACACGCCGGCATGACTTCCTCGCGTCTTCTAACATCGGCGAGTCTCCCTAAACCTCGTCCGATATTCGGACATATCGTAAGATTGCCGGAATTCCGCGGCGTTTCGCACTAGACTGGGTTCATGGATGATTTCGAGTATGAGCGTCGCTTCTTCTGCCGCGAAATGCCGCCCCAGCTCGACGATGGCGACGCACCGACGCTGATTGTACAGAGCTATTACGTGCACTCCGACAACTACGCGCTGCGCATCCGCCTGAAAACCCGCAGGACACGCATCCCCATGGACCGAAGCACCGACCCGCTCGAAGTGCTCGACCGTTGCCGTGACCTGTTCTCCCAAGCCTTCGTCACCATCAAGGGCCCGGCCGTGGGCGGCACGAGGTACGAGGCGGAACGGGAGATCGATACGCGCATCGCCGTCGAACTCGTCAAGCGCGGCGGCGATATCATCATCAAGAACCGCTACTCCGTGTGGATCGATGAGGACGGGTGGAACATCGACGTGTTCGGCGGCCCGAACGCCCCACTGGTCATCGCCGAAGCGGAACGCAGCGGACCGGTCACCAACCTGATCATCCCCTCGTTCTGCATCACCGAGGTCACCGATCAGGCGCGATTCTCCAACGACGGACTGGCGTCCAAACCGTACTCGGCCTGGGAGGACGAGTTCGAGCGGGAGCTGGCCGAACGGGGTCCGCAATTCCAGCAGATCTTCGGCCGCAACCGCATGCGTCATACGGTGCGCTGACGCCCGCATCACTCACCAGAGAAAAGCACCCGAAAGGCTCCGTCCCAGTTGGCCGCGCGGCGACCGGAGACGACTCTCCCAAAGGGCCGGAAATCGGTCAAAGGATGGATTAGTACAGCAGCGTGGCCAGACGGCGACGGGCACGCTTGAGGCGTTCGTCGGACGGGTCGGGGATGGCGAAGTATTCCAGCAGACGCACGCGCACCGTCTCCATCTGATCCCGGTGCCCGGCCGCCAGATAATCCAGCAGTCGATCGAACGCATCCTGAATCTGCCCGCCAATCATATCGATATCGGCCACGGCCATCTGCGCGTCCACATCCTCCGGATGATCCGCGGCGGCGGCACGCACCTCACGCACATCGGCGTCCGCGGAACGAGCCAGCAGCAACGCCTTCGCACGTTCGCGCGCGGCCAGCGCATCGTTCGGGTCGGCTTCCAGCACCTTGTCGTACGCGGCCGCGGCACCGGCGTAATCGCCCTCCATCGCCAGACGATGGGCCTGTTCGTGCTCCGGCGGCACAGTCGGCTCGGCCGGCTGCTCGGCGACGGCGTCCGGATCGCCCGCATACGGCGCGGTGCCGGTCACACCAGCCTGCTGCGCCACCTGCACGATCTTCGGCAGCACCTCATCCACGATCTGCTGCATCTCCTGATCCGACGGCAGCCCCTGCAGCAACGGCATCGGCCGCCCGTTGATCAGAGCGAACAGGGCCGGCGCCCCCTGGATGCCGAATGCCTGGGCCACCGCGGGGAACGAGGCCACATCGATGCGGGAAAGCTGCAGCTGGCCGTTCATCGCGTTCACTGCGTCGCCCAGGGCCTTGGCCATCGGGAAGAGGCGATCGTCGGTCGGCAGCCACAGCAGCAGCAGGATCGGGAACGTGGCCGAGGTCTGCACCATGGCCTGGAACGTGTTCTCCGTGGTGTCGATGACGTACCCACCGGCCGCAGGCGCGCCTCCCGCCTGCCCCGGTTCGGCCGTGACCTGATGCTTCAACGCCTCCAGATCCACCGCGCCCGCCAGGGACACACCCGGATTGAACTGCCGCTGCTGACCTGCCATCGTGCCTCCAAACTCGAAGAACCGTACTGATTCACAACTTACTCCATCGCGCCGCCAAGAATCGTGCGGTTCCCCAACGGCATAGCGGCCGTGTCGCCATACGGGACGGACGATTCCCGCGGCGGCAGGCGACGTCCGAAGGCGGTCGAGATATGATCGAACCCCGCACGCCGGCGGGGTTCGATCGGCAAAAAATCGGTCGGAATCAGATCGCCTCGACCTTGATCGGCTTGCGTTCCGCACCGACCGCCGTGATCTGTTCCCCGGAATCCTCCGGCGGCACGTACAACGCCACGATGTTGACGTACGTGACCTTCATCGTGCTCGTGGCGGTGCCGTCGCCGAACAGGGCCTGCTCCTCGTCCGAGGCGGGCAGCGATTCGCGGCCGTCGCCCGCGGCGCGAGTCCATTCGGAGTTGATCTGCGCCACCACCAGATCGCCGCCGTCGCTCGACCGCATGATCTTGATGGCGTCCGGGACCACAGTGAACGTCTGCGTCTGCGTGCCGTTGTTGCGTTCCATGCCCTCCTGCACGGTCTGTGCCACCGAGGCGATGGTCTGGCGCAGCGAGTCATCTGCGAACTGGTCGGCGAACTCGCTGTTCGCCCCGTTCTGCAGCACGTCGGCGTATCGTTCCACGGCCTCCTGCGGCGTGGCCACCAGACCCGTATCGTTCGGCAGACCCATCTGGGTGCCGATCTCGGGCACGGTGAACCGCGGCAGCTGGGCGCCGGCGAACAGACGGGCCACACCCCACAGCTTGTAGTTCTGACGTGGCGAATCCTGCGTGAACACCAGCAGGCGTTGCGACTGCTGGTCCTCGGTGGTGGTGGTGATCGTATACACCGTGCGGGGCCAGCCGGAGTCGACGGGGATCACCGTCTGCATCATGTCGGAAGGGATCGTGTTGGTCTTGTCCAGACCGCCGGTGGCCTTGCCCACCGTGATCGCACTGTTGCGCACGTCCAGCATCGGCCCGGTCACGCGCGCCGACAATCCGTCACCGCTCATATTCTGCGTGGCCTGATCCAGCGTCTCCAGAATCGAGGCGCGGATCTTGCTCTCCTGCTCCTCGGTCAGATCGGGAATCTGGTCCACGTCGGCCGGCGCCGCCTGAGGTTCGGGGATCCGGCCCTCGCACGCGCCCAATCCCAGCGTCAGCCCCAACGCCGCGACCGCGGCCATCAGCTTCGTGATTCGTGAACGCATATCACTCCCCTTCCTTGGCATCGTCGTTTTCGCTGGCCTCGGACGATTCGGCCTCGGACGATTCGGCCTCGGGGGCGCTCTCCTGGGCAAGGCGCGCGAAGTACGCCGCCAACTCGTCGGAGGAGATCACCGAAGTCTGCTCGCCAGCCCCCTCGTCCCCGGACTGCTCCGAGGAGCGCATCTGATCCGACACCAGGTTTCGGGCCGCGGGATCGACGATATTCGGCCCTTCGTCCTCAGACAGCTCGACCTGCTCGACTGTTCTGCCGCGTCCGTGCCTGCGACGGCGGGCGCGACGGCTTTCCGGCTCCGCCACGGCGTTGCCCGGCCCCATGCCCTCCGTCGGCTCTTCGGCTTCCGCCTCGGCGGCTTCCGACATCGCTTTGCGGCGCTTGTGCGGCGACATGGCGAACACCGATGCGCACAGCACCGCCAGCACCACGCAGATACCGCCGGCGAAGTAAAACGGCATCGCGAAATTGGGCACACTCTGGCGCACCCAATCCATCGTCACTGTGGCGGAGGCGTCGTCCTCCCCCAGATCCACCAGAGCGACACGGGACGCATCCTCATCGGTTGTCTTCAACGTGGCGGCACCCGTATCGCAAGACACGGTGGTCCACATGTCGGAATCGGCGAACGCCACACCGCCCTCGCCGGACAGATCCGACCCCTGGGCCTCGGCGTCGGTCACCGACAGCGTGGTCCACTCGCTCAATCCGGTCACACGGACGTACGGGTTGCCGGAAATCCAGCCGGTGATGTCCTTCATCGACCCCTCGGCCACACACACCGTGGCCTCGTCGTCGGCGCTTTTCACCGTCATCGACACCCGGTCATCGACCAGCCCCAGCACGCCGGGGTCGGTGACCACGTAGCGCGTGCCGGATACCGAAGCCGTGGCGACGATCTCACGACTGGGTTTCCAGATCGTGGCGTTCAGCACACCGAGCACGATGCAGGCCACGGCAATCAACCCGAAGATGGGCGTGACCACGCCCCGCATGATCTTGGCATGGCGGGTCGGGCCGGCCGGGGTCTGCGGCTCTTCTTGTTCACGTTCTTCAACAGTCATAGCAACGCCCATTCTACCGTTAGCCCATAACCCTTCGCTAGGAAAGGACTGGAAATCAGGGTGAGGCGCTAGTGTTGGTGCCATGCATATGAAGACATCGATTTCCCTGTTCGGCAAGCTGCTCGCGGCGTTGTGTGCGCTGGTCATGTGCGCCACGCTTGCGGCGTGCAACGGCGGCGATCAGGCCGACGATTCCAAGGATTCCAACGGTTCGAGCGATTCCTCGCAGTCGTCCGCCGACGCGTTGAAGGATCTGCCGCAGATCGCCGGGCTGGTGGCCGAGGGCGAGCCCGGGCAGAAGCCGACGATCAAATTCCATGCCCCGATGAGTGTGGAGGATGGCGCGTACGCGGTACTCCAAAAGGGGAATGGCGACAAGATCAAGATCGGCAACCGCGTGTGCATGCAGGCCTTTGCCGTCAATCTCAACGACGGCTCCGAGATGGCCAGCTCCTGGGAGAAGAACACCCCCGAGTGCTCGACGCTGCTGACCGAGGATACGGTGGCACAGTACCCGATCTATTCGCTGATCGCCGACGCGACCATCAACACCACCTTCGCGATCGGTTCGAATGACGACAGCGGTCAGCCGTACGCATGGATATGGACCATCGTCTCCCAATCCACCGATCCGACCCATGCCGAGGGCAAGGCCGTCACCGATATCCCGGCCGATCTGCCGAAGGTCACCCTTGCCAAGGACGGCAAGCCGTCGATCGATATGAACGGCCAGGGCGACGTGGACCAGCTGGTGGTGCAGACGTTGATCAAGGGCGAGGGCAAGGAGGTGCAGGAGAGCGACACGGTGCGGGCGCACTACACCGGCTGGCTGCTGGACGGCACGCAGTTCGACTCGTCCTGGGACCGCGGCGAGCCCTCCGACTTCTCGCTCGACAGCGTGATCGACGGCTGGCAGCAGGGCCTGACCGGGCAGACGGTGGGCTCGCAGGTGCTGCTGATCGTACCTTCCGACCTGGGCTACGGCGATTCCGGCTCCGGGGATACGATTCCGGGCGGTGCCACGCTGGTGTTCGTGGTCGATATCCTGGCGGCGTACTGACACCTAAGTGCACCCTACTTCGAGAAATATGATGCGAGCCGCGGAATTCCGCGGCTCCTTCGTTATATCTCGAAGTAGGGCGCACCCCGTTTCAGAACAACCTGATCTCGTCCGAGTCGGTGCCCTTCATCTCGTCATAATCCAGAATCAGGCACTCGAAGCCGCGATCCTGCGCCAGCACACGGGCCTGCGGGGTGATGGTCTGCGCGGCGAAGATGCCCCGCACAGGAGCCAGCAGCGGATCCCGGTTGAGCAGTTCGCAGTACCGCGTCAGTTGCTCGACGCCGTCGATGCCGCCATGCCGCTTGATCTCGATGGCCACATGCTGCCCTTCCGCGTCCACGGCCATGATGTCCACCGGGCCGATGGCGGTCGGGTATTCACGGCGCACCAGTTTGGCACCCTCACCGATGCGCTCGATCTGCTCGGCCAGATAGCGCTGCAGATGATCCTCCACACCGTCCTTGACCAGACCGGGATCCTCGCCCAGGTCATAGGACTCGTCGCTGTAGATGTGCTGGAGCGTGACCTCCAGGATGTCGCTGGACTTGTCCGAGCAGACGCGCAGCATCTTCTCCGGGACGGCGGTGTCCACGTCGGCGTCCGCGCCGGCCGGCGTAATCTCCTTGATCGTGCAGGGCGCGGCCATCCAATTCAGCGGCTTGTACGAGCCCAGCTCGGAGAAGATGAGCAGGCTGTTGTCGGCCTTGATCAGCAGCACGCGCCTGGCCAGCGGCAGGGACGCGTTCAGACGGCCGGAATATTCGGCGGAGCAATCGGCAACTATGATTCGCACAAGCCACCACCATACCCCATGCCGAGCCCTGCCGCTTCGCGACTGTGGAAAAGTGTACGGGGAACAGGCGGCCCTGTAACGTACCGGCCCCTCGCGCAAACGTTCCTGCGCGAGGGGCCGGTACTACGGGGATGTTGGCGTTCTATTCCGCTTCGGACGGTTCCCCGGCGCGGCAGACCACGTCACGACCGCGTTCCACGGCGACCGTGAGCTTGTTCGAGTCGAACGAGATGAATCCGTCGGTGACCTCGAACTCGTGCTTCACGTCGTTCGTGTCGGTGACCGTGACCACACCCTCCTTGAACAGCGTCAGGACCGGCTGGTGGTTCGGCTGGATGCCCATCGCACCCTCATATGCGGGGATGACGACGGACTTCGCCTGCCCCGCCCAGACCGGATGGTCGGCGGCGACGATGTTCACCTGCATGCTCGAAGCGGCCATCACGCACCAAACTCCTTCTGCATATCGTGCCAGCGACGCTCGAGGTCGTCGATGCCGCCGATGCCCGAGAACGCCTGCTCCGGCACCTCGTCATAGACGCCGTCGCAGATGCGGGTGAAGGCCTCGATGGTCTCCTCCGCGGGCACGTACGAACCCGGACGACCGGTGAACTTCTCGGCCACGTAGAAGTTCTGGCCGAGGAACTGCTCAATCTTGCGGGCACGGTTGACGGTGGTCTTGTCCTCCTCACCGAGCTCGTCGATGCCGATCAGGGCGATGATGTCCTGCAGCTCCTTGTTGCGCTGCAGGATGGCCTTGACGCGGTTGGCGCACTCGTAATGCGCCTGGCCCACGTAGCGCGGGTCCAGGATTCGCGAGGTGGAGGCCAGCGGATCCACGGCCGGGTAGATGCCCTTGGACGCGATGTCGCGGGACAACTCGGTGGTCGCATCCAGGTGGGCGAAGGTCGTGGCCGGGGCCGGGTCGGTGTAATCGTCGGCGGGCACGTAGATGGCCTGCAGCGAGGTGATCGAGTGGCCGCGGGTGGAGGTGATGCGCTCCTGCAACGAACCCATCTCGTCCGCCAGGTTCGGCTGGTAGCCCACGGCGGACGGCATACGGCCGAGCAGCGTGGACACCTCGGAGCCCGCCTGGGTGAAGCGGAAGATGTTGTCGATGAACAGCAGCACGTCCTGGTTCTGCACGTCGCGGAAGTACTCGGCCATCGTCAGGGCGGTCAGCGGCACGCGCAGACGCGTCCCCGGCGGCTCGTCCATCTGGCCGAAGACCAGCGCGGTCTTCTCAAGGACGCCGGCCTCCTCCATCTCGCCGATCAGGTCGTTGCCCTCACGGGTGCGCTCACCGACGCCGGCGAACACGGAGACGCCGCCGTGGTTCTGGGCCACGCGCTGGATCATCTCCTGGATCAGCACGGTCTTGCCGACGCCCGCGCCGCCGAACAGGCCGATCTTGCCGCCCTGCACGTACGGGGTGAGCAGATCGATGACCTTGATGCCGGTCTCGAACATCTGCGTCTTGGATTCGAGCTGGTCGAACGCCGGAGGATTGCGATGGATGGGCCAGCGCTCGGTGACGGTGACCGTCTCGCCTTCCTTCTTGTTCAGGATGTTGCCGGAGACGTCGAAGACGTGCCCCTTGGTCACGTCGCCGACCGGCACCTTGATCGGGCCGCCGGTATCGGTGACGGTGGCGCCGCGCACGAGGCCGTCGGTCGGCTTCAGGGCGACGGTGCGCACGGTGGAATCGCCCAGGTGCTGCTCCACCTCAAGGGTGATCTCGTGCGAGCTTTCGCCTTCGATGCTGCCCACGTTGGCGATGCTCACCTTCAGGGCGTTGTAGATGTCGGGCAGGTGGCCCACCGGGAATTCGACGTCGATGACCGATCCCTGGATGCGGGTCACGCGTCCGGTGATCGACGGTTCGGCCGCCGCTGCCTGGGGAGCCGCTGTGGTCTGATTCTCAGCCATTTCGCGTTCCTACTCTTCCTTTGTGTTCAGCGCGTCGGCGCTGCCGATGATTTCGGTGAGTTCCTGGGTGATCGAGGCCTGGCGCGAAGCGTTGAGCTTGCGGGTCAGGTCGTCGATCAGCTTGCGCGCGTTGTCCGTGGCGGTATGCATGGCGTTCTGCCGGCTCGCGGTTTCCGACGCCGCGGCCTCAAGCAGGCACTCGTGGATGCGGGAGCGGATGTACTTGGGCAACACCATGTCCAGCACGTCCTCGATATTCGGTTCGAAGACGTACAACGGCGAGACGCCCTGCACCGGGGCTTCCGGATCGGCGTCGACCGTGGCCTCCGCCTCGATGAGCTCCACCGGCAGCATGCGCAGCACGCGCACCTTCTGCACCACCATGTTGATGAACTCGGTGTACACGATGTACAGTTCCGAGACGCCGCCTTCGGACGCGGGACGCGTATAGGCGTCCAACAGCGCGTTGGAGATCGAGTCGGCGACCTCGACGCCGGGCTTGTCGGTATCACCCTCCCACGTCCGCACGATGTCACGGTTGCGGTACTTGTAGTACGTCACGCCACGGCGACCGTACACGTAGAGCTCAGGCTGCTTGCCGGCCGAGTCCAGCCGGGCGAGCAGGCCTTCCGTTTCACGGATGATCGACGAGGTGTAGGGGCCGGCCATGCCTCGGTCCGAGGTGAGCGCCAGGACGGCAACCCGGGGGTTGTTCTCCTCCTTGCTCACGATCGGATGCGAGATATGGCCGTGGGCCACCACCGCCTGGACGGCATCGAAGATCGCATCAGCGTACGGCTTCGCGTCCATCGCGACCTGACGGGCCTTGGCAATGTGCGAAGACGCGATCATCTCCTGCGCGTTGAAGATCTTCTCAAGCGACGCGGTGGAGGCGATCCTTGACTTGAATGCGAGCTGCGATGCCATAACTACTTCTTCTCCCCTGCCATCGGATGCATGTCCGGATCATGCTCGGGGCGCTCGGCCTTGGCCACGATGCGCTCCTGCTCGACCGGGGTGGGCTTGCGCGGGGCCTGCTTCTTCTCGATCAGCGGCTTGCCGGCACCGGTCACGAACGTGGCGCGGAACTCGTCGACCGCCTTGTCCAGAGCGGCCTCGGTATCGGCCGTGAAGTCCTCGGTCTCGCGGATCGTCGTGAGGATGTCGGTGTTGTGGTCGAGCCAGTCCAGCAGACCGCGTTCGAACGGCAGCACGTCGCCCAGTTCGAGATCGTCGAGCTTGCCGTGCGTGCCGGTCCACACCGACACGACCTCCTGCTCCATCGAGTACGGCGAGAACTGCGGCTGCTTGAGCAGCTCGGTCAGTCGGGCGCCGCGCGTCAGCTGGGCCTTCGAGGCCGCATCCAGATCGGAGGCGAACATGGCGAAGGATTCAAGCGAACGGTACTGGGCCAGCGAGATCTTCAGCGTGCCGGAGACCTTCTTCAGCGCCTTGGTCTGCGCCGCGCCGCCGACTCGGGACACCGAGATGCCGACGTCCACGGCCGGACGCTGGTTGGCGTTGAACAGATCGGACTGCAGGAAGATCTGGCCGTCGGTGATGGAGATCACGTTGGTCGGGATGTAGGCGGAGACGTCGTTCGCCTTGGTCTCGATGATCGGCAGGCCGGTCATCGAGCCGCCGCCCAGATCGTCCGACAGCTTGGCGCAGCGTTCGAGCAGGCGGGAGTGCAGGTAGAAGACGTCGCCCGGGTAGGCCTCACGCCCCGGCGGGCGGCGCAGCAGCAGCGAGATCGAACGGTAGGCTTCGGCCTGCTTCGACAGGTCGTCGAAGACGATGAGCACGTGCTTGCCGTTGTACATCCAGTGCTGGCCGATGGCCGAGCCGGTGTACGGGGCGATGTACTTGAAGCCGGCGGAATCGGAGGCCGGGGAGGCCACGATCGTGGTGTACTCCATGGCGCCGGACTCCTCAAGGCTCTGCTTGACCGAGGCGATGGTCGAGCCCTTCTGGCCGACGGCCACGTAGATGCAGCGGACCTGTTTCTTCGGGTCGCCGCTCTCCCAGTTCGCCTTCTGGTTGATGATGGTGTCGATTGCGATGGCGGTCTTGCCGGTCTGGCGGTCGCCGATGATGAGCTGGCGCTGGCCGCGGCCGATCGGCGTCATGGCGTCGATGGCCTTCAGGCCGGTGGACATCGGCTCGTCGACCGGATGACGGTGCATGACGTCAGGCGCCTGCGCCTCCAGGATACGGCGGCCTTCGCTCTTGATCGCTCCCAGACCGTCGATCGGGTTGCCCAGCGGGTCTACGACGCGGCCCAGATAGCCGTCGCCGACGGGCACGGACAGCACTTCGCCGGTGCGGCGGACCTCCTGGCCCTCCTCGATGCCTGCGAAGTCGCCGAGGATAACCACGCCGATCTCGCGGGCGTCAAGGTTGAACGCCAGGCCGAGGGTGCCGTCCTCAAAGGTCAGCAGCTCGTTGGCCATGCAACCAGGCAGTCCCTCCACATGCGCAATGCCATCGCCGGCCGTGGCCACATAACCCACTTCCTGGGTGGGTGTGTCGCTCGGCTTGTACGACTCGACGAATTCTTCGAGCGCACTGCTTATTGCGGCGGGATCAATGGTCAGTTCTGCCATGATCACTCCTTATTGGTTCATTGTTGACTGGTACGTCTTCAGGGTCTCGTTCCGGCTTTCACCTTGCGCTGCAGCTGCTCCAGCTGCGCCACCACGGTGTTGTCCGTCACCTCGTCGCCGATCTCGATGCGCATGCCGCCGATCACGGTGGGGTCGACGGTCGAGTTGATGTGCACCGGGCGGCCGACCTTCTTCGTGTAGATCGCAATCAGCCTGTCGATCTGCCCCTGGTTCAGCGGCGCCGCGGTGGTCACGGTGACCATCGATTCGCCCATATGCCGGGAGAACTTGTTGATCAGCCAGTGCAGCGTGGACAGATACCTGCGGTTGCGCGGGTTGCACGTCGCGTGTTCGGCCAGGCGCATGGTGACCTTGTTCAGGTTCGCGTCCTCGCCGATCAGGGCGAACAGCAGCTTGATGCGCGCCTCGGCCGGCACCCGCTCGTCGCTCAGGTCCGAACGGACGACCGGCAGGTTGAGCAACGCCGAACGCAGGTCGGCCAGCTCGATCGAGACCTGCAGCGTGGCATCGGTGGCGTCGGCATAGTACATCATGCCGTCCACGGCGAAATCCTCGACGGCGTTCGCGATGTCGGAGACACGGCTCCACCGGCGGCCGACCAGGTCGGTGAGGATTTCCATCGTCATCTCATGGGCCTGATCGCCGATGAGCCTGTTCAGCACGGCGACCTTGTCCGCCACCGGACGCGACGGGTCGGTCAGGGCGCGTTCGAGCCTGATGTTGTGATCGAGCACATTGGTGATCGTGAACAGTTCATTGCCGATACGCCACGCCAGATCGCGGGCCTCCCGAAGCTTGGGGGCCAGCGAGTCACGCGAGACGCGGTCGGCTATGCGTGAGGCCTCTCCTCGCATCCGTCACCTCCCTTTTCCTTGCGAATCCCCGGGCGCACGACTCACTGCTCATCGCTGTCCAGATCGGCGATCATCTGGTCGAGCATCGCCGTCTGCGTGGCATCATCCTGCAGCTTGGCGCCCAGGATCTTGCCGGCCAGCGCGGTGGCCAGCGTGCCGACCTCGCCCTTCAGGCTGACCATGGCCGCCTGCTGTTGCGATTCGATGGTGCGTTGCGCGTTGGTGGTGATCTGCTCGGCATCCGCCTCCGCGCGGGAACGGGCGTCGGCGATGATATGGGAGGCCTCGGCACGGGCGTCGTCGCGGATCTTGGACGCTTCGACGCGGGCGTGGCTCAGCTGCTCCTCATACTTGCGCTTTGCCTCCACGGCTTCCTTCTGCGCCTGTTCGGCCTTGGCGATGCCGCCTTCGATGCGCGCGGCGCGCTCATCGAACACAGCCTGGAACTTCGGCAATACCACTTTGTAGAACACCGCCGCAATGATGACGAGAATGACCAATGACCACACGATGTCATACGTTTCCGGCAGGAACAGATCGATTCCGCCTTCAGCAAGTGGCTTCATGGACTTCTCCTTTCAGATTCGGGCGTTGATACGTAGTGACTCCCGAATCACTGCGCCATGATGAAAGCAACGAAGCCCAGCAGGCCCAGCAGCTCGATCAGGGCCGCGCCGATGAACATCAGCGTCTGCAGACGACCGGCGATCTCAGGCTGACGAGCGGTGCTTTCCAGCGCCTTGCCGACAACGATGCCCAGGCCGATGCCGGGGCCGATGGCGGCGAAGCCGTAACCGATGACGCTGAGGTTTCCTGCCACTTCGGCGAGAGTGATGATATCCATTGTTGTCCTTTCTTACCGAAATCCGACATTTCCGGACGGTTCCCAACGGCCGGGAACCGCAAAACTATGCAAGCTTCCCGTCATTCCTCCGGGTAGCTCTGGTTGATGTACACCGTCGCCAGGATGGCGAACACATAGGCCTGCAGGGCCGCGACGAACATCTCGAACAAGGTGAAGACGAAACCACCGATGAACCACAGGCCGCCGACCGGGACGCCCGCCAGCTTGTCGGCCGATTCGATGATGTAGAACTGGGCGAAGGCCAGGCACGTGGCCAGCAGCAGGTGGCCGGCGATCATGTTGGCGAACAGTCGGATCGTCAGCGACAGCGGGCGGATGACCAACAGTTCAAGCAGCTGAATCGGCGTAAGGATGATGTAGATCGGCCAGGGCACGCCGGGCGGAAGCAGCTCCTCCTTGAGGAACGCCCCGATGCCCTTCTCCCGCACGCCGGCGATCCAGTACTGGCAGAACACCCACAACGCGAAAACCAGCGGCATGGTGACGGTCGCGGTGGCCGCGATGTTCATACCGGGGATGACGCCGCAGATGTTGAACACGAACACCGTCAGGAAGATGGTCGTGATCATCGGGATGTAGCGCCGCCCACGGATCTCGCCCATGACCTGGTAGATGATGTTGTCCCGGACGAAATCCAACACCCATTCAACGGCGGCCTGCCAACGGCCCGGCACGACCTTGGCCCTGCACGCGGTGACGACCATGACGGTCAGCAACACCACCGTGGCGATGATCCTGATAAGGATGATGCGGTTGATGGCGAACGGCGTGCCCTCGAACAGGATCTCCGGGGGCAGGAAGTCGTTCACGGAGGGAAGGTGCGGCCCCGCCTCGGCCGCCAGCAGCATCGCGGTGCTCACTGAACCCATGCTCTCGCCTCCTATCTTTCTATCTGCTGTCAGTCTAACCCAACAGAACGGGCGAATGTGACGTTACGGTTACGTCCGTCCATCCCGGTTACGGAACCGCATTCCCGAACCTGCGCCAGCGGGGTCGGAACCGGTTCCGAACGGCTGGATAC
Source organism: Bifidobacterium sp. UBA4282 (assembly GCF_002394995.1). Classification (NCBI taxonomy): domain Bacteria; kingdom Bacillati; phylum Actinomycetota; class Actinomycetes; order Bifidobacteriales; family Bifidobacteriaceae; genus Bifidobacterium; species Bifidobacterium sp. UBA4282. Next base: position 14,915 of record NZ_DGVO01000053.1, on the reverse strand, counting down.
GCATACTACCACCGTCTCGGACAACCTGCCATCACCGCGACATCCACCGGATACGGCGTCGACATCTTCACAATTCAGGCGTTCACATCGTGGTCGGCGGCACCGGGACGACACCATAACCATCGTTGAGGAACGGGCGGAAGCCGTCCGAGCGGGGGGCGCCCGGTTCGTGACGGATCGATCGGTCGGTGCCCAGCCGCTTCTCGGCACGCAACCGCGGCACCTCCGCCAAATCGTATGGCGTGGTCTGATATACCCAATTAAGCCAGTTGCGCCACAGCAGGTTGGCGTGCGCACGCCACGAGAACAGCGGCTCCAACGACGGATCGTCATGCGGGAAGTAGTTCTCCGGGAACGGCACGTTGGTCAGTCCCTTGGCCATGTCGCGCTCGTATTCCTCGGCAAGGGTGGTTTTGCCGTACTCCCAGTGGCCCAGCGCGAACACTTCGGAGAAGTCGCGCGTGGCGATCAGGCCGGGACCGGAACGGGGGCCCCAGGTCAGCACCTGCAGGTCAGGGCTGGCGGCCACATCGTCCTCATCCACACCGGCCAGACGGGAGTGGGGCTGCAGGGCGATCTCGTCGAAACCGTTGGTCAGGAAGCAGTATTCATCCTGCAGATACTGGGGGAACACGCCGAACAGCTTGGTCGGCAGGTCGCGCTTGCGCACGCCGTACCGGTAGCTGAGTGCGGCCATCGCGCCCCAGCACAGGTACATGGTGGAGAACACATGGGACCCGGCCCAATCCAGGATGGCCTTGAACTCGTCCCAATAGTCCACCTGTTCGAACGCCAGGTGCTCCACAGGCGCACCGGTGACCACGAATCCGTCGTAATAGTTGTTGCGGAACGCGTCAAGCGTTTCGTAGAACTTGACCAGATGGTCGGCGCTGACGTGGGTGGACTCGTGCGTGGAGGTCTTCATGAAGTCGATCTCCACCTGCAGCGGGGACTTGGAGATCAGGCGGAGCAGCTGGGTCTCCGTCTCGATCTTCTTGGGCATGAGGTTGAGGATCACCAGCTTGAGCGGACGGACACGCTGACGTTCCGCCTCGGGTTTCTCCAACGCGAAGATGCGTTCCGAATCGAGTATGGCTCTGGCCGGCAGGCCGCTGGGGATCTTGATAGGCATGGTTCCCATTATGACAAACGGTTGACCGGCACGGCGCACGGGGCCCGCGCGGTTCGCGCCGCAGGATGGATACAGACGACTGGTACGACCACTAATAAGACCGACATGCTGTCTGCGAGATTCGCGCGCGGACACAGACACCTCTGTGACTACGCATAATCCGCCACCGACGTCTACGCAGCCCACTGAGTCCTATGGCAGGATGTCAGGATGTGCGGTGGGCTTATGCGTCCATCGCATATGACACCTATAACGCCCCGCACGCAACACATCATGCGCGACACGCCGATTTGACTTTCCGAAAACAACTCCTATCGTAGATAGAGCTGCCGTAAGGCAAGCCGACGCGGGGTGGAGCAGCTCGGTAGCTCGCTGGGCTCATAACCCAGAGGTCCATGGTTCAAATCCATGCCCCGCTACTGGTAGACCGCCGTCCTCGGAATCGTCCGAGGCGGCGGTTTTGTTTTTCTCGGAGATGGATGGACTACACGTGGAGTCACCCGTACTCCATCCGCACACGGCAACACGTCTCCTGCATAGGCCATCACGCTAGACAGACTGGATGAACGGCATCAGGAGCGACGCCGGATGCCGGCGAGCATGACGCCACCCACCGCCAAGGCTGCCACCGCCACACCGAATACGGCCAACAGATCGGATCCGGCCTGGGGCAAAGGATCACGCTCCTTCGGCGTGACGAGCTTGGCAGGTTCCTTCACGGTCACGACCTCGCCCTCGGCGCCAAGCTCATGGGCGGCCAGTACATCGCCTTCCGCGGATATCAATGCGGCCCTCCAATAGACCAATCCCGGCTCATCCGAACGGACCTCGGGACTGGAGACCACTTGCTCGGACAGGGTGTGATCCACCGGCACGCGATGCGCATGCACCAGTTTTCCGTTGCCACCGGGCTCCTGCCCCTCCGGTATGGCCTTATAGGCGTCGAACACCACGAATGAGCCTTCGGGGATGTCACCGGTGATGCGCGCGGCGTCATGGAAGGGATCTCCGACGTTGACGGTTTCCGGGGCCACCTGTGTGGTGATCGCCGGCCGCTCCGGGGTATCGTATTCATTGACCCTGGTGCGCTCCCAGCCGTCGTTGTAGGCGCTGGTCACCGGCATGACCCGGTCGTCGCCGGTAAAGCTGTAGACGAACACGTACCAACCGTGCTGCTCCGCGGTGATATGCACCGGCTCTCCGTGCACATCGGGCACGCCGCCGCCCACGCGAATCGTGCCGTTGGCGGCCGGATACTCCCAGACACCCACCAGGCGGTGGTTCTCATCCTCCTGCGGTTCCGCCGCCGTGCCGGGGCGGTATGCCTCATCGTTGTTCGGATCGGTCGGGTCGCCCGCCCACCAGACACGCACCTGCGTGTACGCGGCGTCCGCACCGAACCCATACGTATCGTCGCCGTCGAATGCGCCGTGGTCGTCGGGGAATCCCGAGACCGTAATGGTGTCGCTCAATTCTGCACCCACCGTGGCGGAGTGTTCGGTGACGGTGGATTCCACGGACACCCGTGCACGGTTCGCATTGGTCTCCGGAATCTCCAGGAATGGGGTGATTACGTCCCGTGTCATATATTCCTGCGCCTGTTCACTCTGTCTGCCGCGTTCGAACGCCCACACCCAGGTGCCGAACCCTCCGCCGACCGGCGCCAGATAGGGTTTACCGTCCGCGGTATGTGCCTGCACGGTCACGTGCTGATCAGGACCGTCGAACACCGCTTCACCGTAGCCGGCGGGCTCGTAGCCGAGGGAAGCCAACGCGTCCAGGAACGCCTCGGCGCTCTGCCCTTCGTCCGGCTTGATGCCGCCGTCCGACGCCTCGGACAACGCCTCGGGATCGATCCGGTCGAAATACCAGCCCGTGGCGTTGAGTTCCAATCCGGGCACCCAGTGGTCGGTCGCGCCGGCCACGCCGGAGGTCACAGTATCAGTCACCGGCTGCCCGGCATCGACCACACGATGCTCCGCAACCGTGCTGAGGGCCGGTGTGAACGCCTTGCGCACCGTGAAGCGGATGCCGGAGCCCGACGCGTCGGCATTGCCCGCAAAGCGCACGTAATCCTGATTGCTGACCAGCCGCTGCAGCGCCGGGCGCAGGTAGGTGGCGCTCACCGCAACCTCGCCCTCGCCGGTGGCACGCCACGCGTGGGCGATCGTCTTGTCCGCCGAGATGCCCTGAACCCGCTGCCCGCCGCTGACGAACTCCGCCGGACCGGACAGGGTCACGCTATAGGGCACGCCGGCCACCATGGCACCGGACGAGTTCAGCACCCCCACATTCACCGTGCCGGAGCGCAGTCCCTCCGTATAGGCGTATGAGGCATGCATGGATGCGGGCATAGACTGACCGGCCTGATTCCACAGTTCGTCCGCGGTTCGGGCCAGGTCCGGATGTTGGGCATGGATAGCCGCCCAATGCGCCTGCCACGCGTTGGCATCCAGATCGAAATACCGGTGGGCCAGCACGCCGATGCCCGCGTGAATCCGCGCGTCGCGCGATTCGCGGTACTCCTCCGCCAGCCAGGCCACGCGCCGCGCCTGATCGGTGTCGGCGAGCGCGATCTCCTGGCTGTAGGACAGTTCCGCGGCCTTACCTGCCTCGATGCAGTAGACGTGCCCTTGTTCCGATGTGCCGATCGCGCCGATGTAGAGCCGCTGCCCCGCGTACTGATAGGTTAGGTATGTGCCATCCGCCGGTGCCGTCAGCGGGCCGGCGTGTGCCGAGCCCATCAGCCCGCAGCAGATGGCCAGCGCCGCGATTACGCCGACAATCAGCGCCATCGGCCTGCGTAGTTGTGCATTCATCTTCATCCTTTCGGTTGGCCTTCCCCCGCGCCCCACGCGTCACCTTCGAGCCTGCCATGGTTGCGCGCGGCGCGGCGGGGATTCCGGGGAATGTGGTCGAACGCTGGCCGACGCCGGCGTGTTCTGGGCGACTCGTCGCCGAGGTTATCCACATTCCGCGGTTGTAGTGTCCGCAGGCCGTCCACATATCCACAGTCATGCGATTCGTCGGTGGCACGGTTCGTCGGCAGCACGGTCCGCCCGTGCGCGTCCATATGCCGCAGCCGCGTCAAGCGGTTGGGACGCCGGCCCCTACAATGGGCTGTATGGCAACAAACAACAGCGCTTCCAAGCGCACCACCAGTGAGAAACCCGCTCCAAAGAGGAGCACGCGCAAGCGCACGACGAGGACTCAGGCGGCCGCCGCCGCGAATTCCACCGCGGCGAAGTCGATGGCCGCCGGCGAGGTCCCCGCCCCCACCATCCCCGTCACCTCGCCCGAGCAGTTCGGCCGCATCGTGGTCATGGACGTGACCCCGAGCGCCGAGCAGGGCATGTTCCCGGCGCGCGTCGAACTGGGCGAGCCGTTCGAGGTCACGGCGCAGGTGTTCATCGAGGGACGCACCAAGGTCGGTGCCACCGCCGTGCTGCGCAATCCGCGTGGCCGTGAGATGCAGCGCGCCGCCATGACCTGTGCGAACCCCGGTCTCGACCGTTGGACCGTCATGCTCCAGGCCGGCGAGCACAGCGATCTGAAGCCGTGGGATGAGGACTATGCCGCCGTCAAGCGCCAGCTGGGCGAGTGGACTGTGACCATTGAGGGTTGGGAGGATACCTATACCTCGTGGCTGCATGACGCCCGCATCAAGGTGCAGGTCGGCGACGACGTGGAGAACGCCCTGGAAACCGGCGCCGAGATGCTCAACCGTTGGGCGCACACCGCGGACGCGCACCTGTCCGCCCGCGACCGCAAGCATCTGGAACAGGCCGCCGAACGCATGTCGGACAAGGAACGTCCGGCCTCCGCCAGGCTCGCCGAGGCCGACAACCCGCGCATCGAGGCGCTGCACAGGACGCACCCGCTGCGCGACGGCATCTCCGAAAGCCGCCCGCAGCGCTTCAAGGTCGAGCGTCCGAAGTCCAGCTTCGCCGCCTGGTACCAGTTCTTCCCGCGTTCGGAAGGCGCGTACCGCGCCGAGGACGGCACGATCGTGCAGGGCAATTTCAGGACCGCGCTCACCGGCCTGGACCGTGCCGCCGAAGAGGGGTTCGACATCGTCTACCTGCCGCCGATCTTCCCGATCGGCGTGACCAACCGCAAGGGCCGCAACAACTCGCTTGTGGCCGGCCCGCACGACCCGGGATCCCCGTTCGGCATCGGCTCCGAGCTCGGCGGCCATGACACGGTGGATCCGCTGCTGGGTACGATGGACGACTTCAAGGCGTTCGTGGCCCACGCCCACGAGCTGGGTCTGGAGATCGCGCTCGACTTCGCGATGCAGTGCTCCCCCGACCATCCGTGGGTCAAGCAGCATCCGAACTGGTTCCGCATCAAGCCGGACGGCACGATCGCGTTCGCCGAGAACCCGCCGAAGAAGTACCAGGACATCTATCCGATCGACTTCAACGCGGACATGCCCGGCATCGAGCGCGAGGTCGAGCGCATCATGAACCTGTGGATCGAGGCGGGCGTGACGATCTTCCGCATCGACAATCCGCATACCAAGCCGGTCCGCTTCTGGCAGGACGTCATCGCCGCCGTGACCAAGAAGCATCCGGAGGTGCTGTTCCTGGCCGAGGCGTTCACCCGTCCGGGCATGATGCGCGCGCTGAGCTATGTGGGCTTCACGCAGTCGCACTGCTACTTCCCGTGGCGCAACACCAAGGAGGAGCTGGCCGAGTATCTGATCGAAACCAACGGCAACGACGGCTACTGCCAGCACAACACCTTCTGGCCCACCACGCCGGACATCCTCACCGCCTACGTGCGCGACAACGGCATCGCCGGCCACGCCGTGCGCGCGGTGCTGGCCGCCATGGGATCGCCCTCGTGGGGCATCTACAACGGCTACGAGCTGATCGAGAACCGCCAGCGTCCGGGATTCGAGGAGCAGATCGACAACGAGAAGTACGAGATCAAGGTCCGCGACTGGAAGGAAGCGGACAAGTACGGCATCGCCGAACTGCTCGGTTCGCTCAACGAGATCCGCCGCAACCATCCGGCCACCCGCAGCTACCACAACCTCACGGTGCTGCCGACCTCGGATCCGAGCATCCTGGCGTTCGCCCGCCACACGCCGGCCGAGCTGACCGGCACCGGCCAGGCTGACACGCTGATCGTGGTCGTGAACCTGGACGGACACAACGCCCATCAGTCCACCGTGCATATCGAACTGCCCGAACTCGGCCTACCGACCGATCGCGCCATCACCGTGCGCGACGAGCTGACCGGCCGTGAGTTCCAGTGGGGCTGGGACAACTTCGTCTCGCTGGCCCCGTGGGCCGATGTCGCGCACATCCTCAGTGTGCAAGGCTGACGCCTAACGTTCCCTGCCGGCCCGTCCACTTTTCGAAGCGGACGGGCCGTTTGCGTTTCCATGCCGCAACGGGTCCGTCGTGGGGTATCGTAGGTAATTGGATTTATCCGTCTGACCTTCCAAAGGAGAAGACAATGGCAGAAACCTTCAACGTGGTGGTGGAGATCCCGCGCGGCTCCAAGAACAAGTACGAGGTCGACCATGAGACCGGCCGCGTGTTCCTGGACCGTACGCTGTTCACCTCGATGGGTTACCCGGATGACTATGGCTACATCGACGGCACGCTGGGCGAGGACGGCGATCCGCTCGACGCCCTGGTGATGATCCCGAACTCGGTGTTCCCGGGCTGCGTGGTGGAATGCCGCGCCGTGGGCCTGTACCACATGGTCGACGAGGCCGGCGGCGATGACAAGGTGCTGTGCGTGCCCGCCGACGTGCGTTTCGACGACATCAAGGACATCGACGACGTCTCCGAGTACCACAAGGCCGAAATCAAGCACTTCTTCGAGCAGTACAAGGCCCTGGAGCCCGGCAAGGAAGTCATGCCCGGCGACTACTGGGCCGGCGTGGCCGAAGCCGAGAAGGAGATCGTGGCCGCCAAGGAGCGTCTCGCCGCCCAGGGCGAGTGAGTCCGTCTCCTCGGTAACGATTGCGGGGCGCATGGTATGAACCATGCGCCCCGTTCATATAGGTGTCCGGAGAGGGAACCGACCGCTACACCAGCAGCGTCACGATCAGACTGGCCACGGCCACCACCGGGCCCAGGAACATCACCGGCATCAGCCCGATGCCGAGCCACGGGTGCGCGGCGCCCTCCACCGGGTTCGCGTCCCGCGCCCACAAGTACGAGGCGGCCGCCAGCAACACCGCCAACACCACGATCACCGCGCAGGCCACCAACGCCGCTGTCGGGGCCGGACCGCCGTCCGCGGCACGGCAGGCGGCGAACAGATCGGGCAGGAAGCACCAGCCGGGGGCGGCGATCATCGTCACCCCGCCGGTCACTTCATGGGACAGCGAACGAATCAGATGCGACCGGTCCTCACGCGCCATCTGCCGCGCGAACGAGACCAGCACCAGCGCCACCAGCAGCCCCACGACCCCGGCGGCCCACGTCTCCTGCGGGTAGAACCCCACCGATTCGGTCCCTTCGGCACCCGTGGCGCGTGGCGGGAAGAACAGCGCCCCCAATGACTGCCCCACGGCGCATGCCAGGGACAGCGCACCGGCCACGGCCGCGATCACCCTGCCGGCCAGCCCGTCACGCAACGACGAGCACCATGTGAACAACGCCATGGCCACCACCACGGGAACCGTCGTATAGGCAACGTGCACGGCACCCTGCAGATCGCGCAGCGGCGAGCATGCCGACACCGCCACCAACACCACGTACGCGCAGACCTGAACCGCCGCCACCCTGGGGAACGGGATCGCATCGGGCTGTTCCGCCGCCTGTGCCGACGACTGCGTCTGAATCATGGTCGCCCTCTTTTCTATCGGACATTGCTATCGGACAATCGAACCGTTCCTTGCCATTCCAATGTAGTCTACAGTGTCCACATACTGCGCCGCGTCCCCGCAATTGACTTATCCCAAACGTACAATCCAACCAAAAGTGGCGTTGCGTTCCAACAGTCCGTGTCGGGAAAACAATCGAAGGAGGAGCAGGTGACGGATCTGACGTTGATGACTGCGGCGGAAGACCCCGCCACCGTGCTGCCCTCGTTGGCGCTGCTGCCGCACCGCGTGCGCGTGCTCCCGCTGGATCTGGCAAGCATCGTGCGTCTGCCCGAGGACACCATCCTGTTCGTCGACGCCCGCGACGACCTGGCCACCGCCAAAACCGTGTGCCTGATGATGCACGCCTCGGGGCTGGCCATACCGATCATCCTGATCCTGACCGACGGTGGATTCCCCGTGGTCACCGCCGAATGGGGGATCACCGACATGGTGCTGGCGTCCGCCTCGCCCGCCGAAGTCGAGGGACGGCTGCGGCTGGCCGGCGAGCGCCAGCCGGTGCGCGCCGACGCCGTGCAGAAGCTCGACGCGCCGGCCCTGAGCGACGAGCAGGACGGTCTGTTGCGCTGCGGCGATCTGGTGATGGATGTCAACGGCTATACGGCCAGCCTGCACGGCCAGCCGATCGACCTGGCCTACAAGGAGTTCGAGCTGCTCAAATACCTCATGCAGCACCCCGGGCATGTCTTCACCCGCGCCCAGCTCCTGCAGGAGGTGTGGGGGTACGACTACTACGGCGGCACCCGTACCGTGGACGTGCATATCCGGCGGCTGCGCGCCAAGCTCGGCGGCGAATACGAGCATGTGATCGGCACCGTGCGCAACGTGGGCTACCGGTTCGACCCGCCCGAGGACGCCCTAGGGGATGAGTAACATGCCGCGCGAATCCAAACGCGCCCGGTTGCGGCGCATGCACGACGAGTACGCGATCCTCTGCCGTGTCATCCCCGAGCCGGCGTGCGCGCTGGATTTCGATTCCCCGTTCCAATTGCTGGTGGCCACCGTGCTGAGCGCCCAGACCACCGACAAGCGCGTGAACACGGTCACCCCCGCGCTGTTCGCCGCCTACCCCACGTCCGCGGCGCTGGCGGCGGCCGACCCGCAGCATGTGGAGGACATCATCCTCCCCATCGGCTTCTACCATGCCAAGACGCGCAACATCATCGCCCTGTCCGCCCAGCTCGAATCCCGGTTCGCCGGCCGGGTGCCCGACACCATGGAGGAGCTGGTCACCCTGCCCGGCGTGGGCCGCAAAACCGCCAACGTGGTGCTCGGCAACGCGTTCGGCGTGCCCGGGTTCCCCGTGGATACGCATGTGATCCGTGTGACGGGCCGGCTGCGCTGGCGCGACGATTGGAACGATCCCACCCCCGACCCGGTGCGCATCGAACGGGAGATCACCGCCTGCTTCCCGCCCGAAGAGTGGACGGACCTGTCGCACCGGCTGATCCTGCACGGGCGCGCCACCTGCCACGCGCGCAAACCCGGCTGCGGGGCGTGCCCCCTGAACGACACCTGTCCTTCCGCTCATTGACAGCCGTTATTCAGACGCAGCGGCTACACTCGGTACCATGCGTACTCAGAGGAACGATGCATGGAAGCGTTGGGCCGTGTTCGTGGCGGTCGCCGCCGCGCTGTGCATGCTGCTGTGGGCGGGCTGGACGCTCCTGAAGGACAGTCACGTCATCGACCACGTCAGCTCGATCCAGTCCGACACGGCCGTCACCATCGGCGTTCCGGACGCACCGTCCTCGATCGACATCCGCACCGACGACAACCCCGCCATCGAGCAGGCGCTGCTCGGCAACGTGTACGAGACGCTCGTCGCCCGCGGCCAGGACAACTCCCTGACCGCCGGTCTGGCCAAGCAATGGAACGTCTCCGAGGATGGCCTCAGCTACACCTTCACGCTGCAATCCGGGCTGCGGTTCTCCAACGGCCATGCGCTCGACTCCTCCGACGTGGTCTGGTCCCTCCAGCAGGCCGTGCAGCAGCAGTACGTCGGCTCCGAGGCGCTCGACCATCTCGCCGAGGTCGCCAATCCGGACAAGGATACCGTCACCATCACGCTGTCCTCCCCCGACCCGACGCTGCCCCGGACCCTGGCCGGGCGCGCCGGCATCGTCTACGATGAGGACGCCTCCATCGATTACGCGCGCCAGGCCTTGGGCTCCGGGCCGTTCACCGTCTCCGAGTTCCGCCAGGGCGTGTCCATCGCGCTGCGCGGCAACGACTCCTACTGGGGGCAGGCCCCGGCCTCCTCGCAGATCACCCTCCGGTATTTCGCCGACGAATCCTCCATGGTGGAGGCTCTGCGGAACGGCGAGATCGACATGGCGCTGCCGCTGAGCGCGGCCACGGCCCAATCGCTGAGCGAGGACCCCACACTGATGGTCGCCACCGGGGAGAGCCTGAACAAGACCACGCTGGTGTTCAACAACGACGCCGATTCCATCCTGTCCGATTCGCAGATGCGGCAGGCCATACGGTATCTGGTTGACACCGCCGTCATCGCCCAGTCGCAGGCCGACGCCTCGCAGGAGCTGGGCGGCCCGATCGGCCCGCTCGACCCGGGGTACGAGGACCTGACCGACCTGTTCCCGCACGACACGGACCGGGGCGCTTCGCTGGCCTCGTATTTCGGCACCTCGTACTACGGCGGGGAGCTCCGGTTCGTCGTCCAGCAGGAGTACGCGACGCTGGCCACCACCATCGCCTCGCAGATCGAGCAGGGGGGTGTGCCGGTCAACGTGGAGGCGCTGGCCGAGAACGACTACCAGGTGCGCATCGACTCGCGCCAGTTCGACCTGACGCTGCGGACCGAGGACGGGGACGATTCCGCGGCGCAGTACGCCGACCCGCAGTCGCTCTCGCAGTACACCGATTCGCAGGCGCAGGACCAGTACAAGGCGGCCATGGCGGCCCCGAGCGACGAGGCGTATCAGGACGGCCTGCGCGCGTTCGCCCGCACGGTCAGCCAGGATGCGGCCAGCGACTGGCTGTACTCCTGCAGGACGTTCGTGGCGGCCCAGCCCCGGTTGAGCGGCTATGCGACGAATATGGTGGACCGGTGGCTGCCGTTGTCCGATATCGCGCTGTCGTAACGGATTTCTAGACTGTCGTGTATGACAGAGAGCCACAACACCATCATCAATGCGCATCTGACGCCGCTGCCCGACCGGGTGGGCGTCGACGGCCTCGAGGACAAGTGGCGCGGCGTCTGGGACGGCAACGGCACGTACAAGTTCCAGGGCACCCGCGACCGCAAGGCCGTCTATTCGATCGACACCCCGCCGCCCACCGTCTCCGGTTCGCTGCATGTGGGGCATGTGTTCTCCTACACGCACACCGACGTGATCGCCCGGTTCAAGCGCATGCGCGGCTACGACGTGTTCTATCCGATGGGTTGGGACGACAACGGCCTGCCCACCGAACGCCGTGTGCAGAACTACTACGGCGTGCGCGTGGACACCTCGCTGAAGTACGATCCGGATTTCAAGCCGCCGTTCGAAGGCACCGACGGCAAGAAGATCGACGCCAAGGACCAGGTGCCGATCAGCCGCCAGAACTTCATCGAGCTGTGCGAGAAGCTCACCGCGCAGGACGAGAAGCTGTTCGAGGCGCTGTGGCGCAAGCTGGGCCTGTCGATCGACTGGTCGCAGACCTACCACACCATCGGCGAGCATCCGCGGCGCGTGGCGCAGAAGGCGTTCCTGCGCAACCTGAAGCGCGGCGAAGCCTACCAGAAGGAGGCGCCGGGCCTGTGGGACGTGACGTTCCAGACCGCCGTGGCCCAGGCCGAGCTCGAATCGCGCGAGTACCCGGGTTTCTACCATAAGGTGGCGTTCCGTTTCGAGGACGGCACCCCGATCTACATCGAGACCACCCGCCCCGAGCTGCTGGCGGCCTGCACCTCGCTGATCGCCAACCCGGAGGACGAGCGCTACCAGCCGTATTTCGGCCAGTACGTGTATTCGCCGCTGTTCAAGGTCAAGGTGCCGATCCTGGCGCACAAGGCCGCCGAGATGGACAAGGGCGCCGGCATTGCCATGTGCTGTACGTTCGGCGACGTGACCGACGTGGAGTGGTGGCGCGACCTGAACCTGCCGCTGCGGTCGATCATCCAGCGCAACGGCCGCATCATCATGGACACCCCGGACTGGATCGAGGACGAGGCCGGACGCGAGCTGTTCCAGCAGATTGCCGGCAAGACCACGTTCTCCGCCCGCAAGGCGATCGTGGACGCGCTGCGCGAGTCCGGCGACCTGGACGGCGAGCCGACGCCGACCAAGCGTATGACGAACTTCTACGAGAAGGGCGACAAGCCGCTGGAGATCGTGACCTCCCGCCAGTGGTATCTGAAGAACGGCGGCACCGACCAGAAGCTGAATGCCGAGCTGATCGAGCGCGGCCGCGAGCTCAACTTCCACCCGGATTTCATGCGCGTGCGCTATGAGAACTGGGTCAATGGCTTGAACGGCGATTGGCTGATCTCCCGCCAGCGCTTCTTCGGCGTGCCGTTCCCGCTGTGGTACCCGGTCAAGGCCGACGGCACCGCGGATTACGAGCATCCGATCACGCCGAGCGAGGACGTGCTCCCGATCGACCCGACCACCGACGTGCCGGAGGGCTACGACGAGTCGCAGCGCGACGTGCCGGGCGGTTTCACGGCCGAGCCGGACATCATGGACACCTGGGCCACCTCGTCGCTGACCCCGCAGATCGTGACCCGCTGGGAGGAGCCGGGCGAGGAGAATCAGGCGATCTTCAACGCCACGTTCCCGATGGATCTGCGCCCGCAGGGCCAGGACATCATCCGCACCTGGTTGTTCTCCACCGTGGACCGCGCGCATCTGGAGAACGGCTGCCTGCCGTGGGCGCATGCCGCGCTCTCGGGCTGGATCCTGGACCCGGATCACAAGAAGATGTCGAAGTCCAAGGGCAACGTGGTGGTGCCGAACGAGCCGATCGACAAGTACGGCGCCGACGCGGTGCGCTACTGGGCCGCCGCCGCCCGCCTGGGCCTGGATGCCACCTATGACGAGGGCCAGATGAAGATCGGCCGCCGCCTGGCCATCAAGCTGCTCAACGCCACCAAGTTCGCGCTGGCCATCGGCCGCGAGGACGAGAACCATCATGTGGGCGCCGCCGCCACCGCCGCGTGGAATCCGGCCGACGTGACCGAGCCGCTGGACCGTGCCGCCATGGCCGCCATGGCCCGTGTGGTGCGCGAGGCCACCGAGTCGCTGGAGGCGTACGAGCATTCCAAGGCGCTGGAGGCCATCGAGACCTTCTTCTGGCAGTTCTGCGACGACTACATTGAGCTGGTGAAGAACCGCGCCTACGGCACCGCCGATTCGACCGGCGTGACGCCGAGCGAGGCCGCCGTGCTCTCCGCGCGCACCACGCTGGGCCTGGGACTGGATGCGTTCGCACGCCTGCTGGCCCCGTACCTGCCGTACGCCACCGAAGAGGTGTTCAGCTGGATGCATGAGGGCGAGGGCTCCGTGCACCGCGCCGCCTGGCCGGATGCGGCCGTGTACGAGGCGGCCGCCGGTTCGGTGTCCGCCGACGTGCTCGACTGGGCGGGCAAGGCCCTGGCCGAGCTGCGTGGCTTGAAGTCGCAGGCCAAGGTCTCAATGAAGACCCCGATCCTCTCCGCCACGCTGGCCGCGCCGACCGACGCCGTGGAGGCGATCATCAGCACGCTCAGCGACATCGCCGAGGCCGGCCGTGTGACCGGTCCGCTGACCGTGGTGGAGGCCGCCGCGGCTGAGGGCGAGGCGGATGCGACCGTTGCGGTGACCGCCAGCGAGCTGGGCGAACCGCCGGCCAAGAAGCCGAAGGCCTGATCCAAGGTTTCTTTCCGGGGAGGGGGCGTCCGATATCCATCGGACGCCCCCTCCCGTATGTTATTTCGGCTGTGCTACGACTGGGCGGCGATGCGTTCGTGGCGGGTCTTGGATTCGCTCACCACGAAGGCGTGGTAGGACTCGGCGATGTCCGGGTCCAATTCGGCCTGTTCCGCCAGCGTGCGCAGCCGTGCGATCTGGCGGTGTTCCCGCTCGTTGTCGGCGGGGGCGAACCCGGCCCGGGCCTTCCATTGGCCTATCTGGGCCGTGTACTTGAACCGTTCGGCCAGCAGCATGATGATGGCCGTGTCCACGTTGTCGATCGATCCGCGCAGCCGCTCGATGGCCTGCACGGCCTCAGTTGTCTCCGGATGCTCCCGTGCTTCGGCGGCGTCGATGGTGCAATCGCGCCAACCGCTCTGTTCGTTATCGCTCATACCCGTCAGCCTAGCGCATCCCGCGGGCGGTGGGCAGCACCCCGAGTTCCAGATAGAAGTGCAACACCTGTCTAAGGTTGGAGGTGACCATGTTCCATCACATAGTGGTACGCAATGCACATACGCCCCTTAGAAAGGTTCCGTACCGTACCACACCCCTCCGCCGGATTAAGGATTGGCTATATTCTGCCATTCCTGTCCGTACCACATCCATGTGGTACGGTACGGAACCCCACATACAGGATGCGACCCGTTACGTACCACGTCGTGGTGGTACGCGGTTATGAAAAACCGCCGTGGCGCGTTGCGTACCACGGCGGTTGATGCGTTCAGTGCCAGCGTCCGGCTGGGGCTCAGTTGCCGTTGACGGCGCTGGAGTTGCTCTGCTGGACGATCGCGGCCAGGAAGTCGCGGTTGGTCGGTGTCTTCTTGAGCCTCGGCACCAGCGTCTGGTAGGCCTGCTCCGGTTCCAGACCACCCAGCAGGCGGCGCAGACGGTAGATGACCGGCAGTTCGTCGGGCGGGGTGATGAGCTCCTCACGGCGGGTGCCGGACGAATTCACATCGATGGCCGGGAACAGGCGCTTGTCGGCCAGCTCGCGGCTGAGTTTGAGTTCCATGTTGCCGGTGCCCTTGAACTC